>NZ_JBLTJC010000344.1:0-10931 GCF_048158785.1 Streptomyces colwelliae
GTATAAGAGACAGGGGGCGGGGTGCGGCGGGCTCGCCGGTGAGCGTCACCGTCGTGCGCAGGCGGATGTCCTCGCTGGAGGCGCCGAGGAAGAAGTCGTACGGGCCGGGTTCCAGGCGCCAACCGCCGCGCTTCACATCCCAGAACTCGAAGGCGGACGGCGGGACTTCGAAGGAGAGCACCGCTGCCTCGCCCGGGGCGAGTGTCACGCGGCGGTGTGCGACCAGTTCGCTGAGCGGGCGGGGGACCGACGGGTTCACCGCGCTGGAGTACAGCTGCGCGACCTCGTCGGCCGTCACATCACCCGTGTTGGTGACCGTGAACTGCACGTGCACCGCGTCGAGTTCGACCCGCGCCCTGAGGTCGCCGTAAGTGAAGGACGCGTACGACAGGCCGTGGCCGAAGGGGAAGAGGGGGGTGCCCTCGAAGTAGAGGTAGGTCTGTTGGCCGCCGATCACGTCGTAGTCGAGGAGGTCGGGCAGGTCGGTGTCGGCGGCGTACCAGGTCTGGGGGAGGCGGCCGGCGGGGGAGACGTCGCCGGCGAGGACGCGGGCCAGGGCCGTGCCCGCCGCCTGGCCGCCGTGGGCGGTCCACAGGATCGCGGGGAGTTCGGCGGGGTCGACCGTGTACGGGTACGCGGAGACCAGGGCCAGGACCGTCTTCGGGTTGACGGCGCGGGCCGCGCGCAGCAGGCGTTCCTGGTGGGCGGGGAGTTGGAGTGTCGTACGGTCCTCCGTCTCGCGGCCGTTGATGTGCGGGTCGTTGCCCGCGACGACGAGCACCACGTCCGCCGCCTCCGCGACCCGGGCCACCGCGTCCTCGCCGCGCTCGGCGATCACCAACTCGAAGATTTCCGCGCCCTTTTCGGCAACCTTCACGCCGTCGGCGGCGACAGAGACGTGGCGACCCGTACCGATGTGCAGCAGGAGGTGACCGTTCTCGTGGGGTTCCAGGCGGAATGTCTCCTGGACGACCCAGCCTCCGGGCTGGTCGGCGGAGGCGCGGACGTAGCCGTCGTCGGCGACCGAGAGGTAACGGCCGTCCGGGGCGCTGAGGGTGAGGACGCCCTCGCCCCAGTCGACGAGGGCGAGTTCGGTGCCGGTGTCGTCCGTGGTGAGCGGCGGGAGATCGGTGCGGCCCGCGAGGAGGGCCGGGTCCAACGCGCCCTCGGCGCCGCGTACTTCGTCGGGGCCGTCCGCCGACGGGACGTGCAGGAAGGTGCCTTGGGAGGTGCGCAGCCGGACGCGGTCCACGCCCTCCGTGAACTCGACGCGCTCTGCCCCGAACCGCTCGTACAGGCCCTCCAGCGGAGTGGAGCGGTGGATCAACGTGCCGCTGTACCAGTCGAGTTTGCACTCGTCCGCGAGCAGACCGACGACGGCGATACGGGTGTCGTGCGCGAGGGGCAGCAGGTCGTCGTCGTTCTTGAGGAGGACCACCGCCTGTTCGGCCGCCTCCTGGGCGAGGGCCCGGTGGGCCGGAGTGTCGAAGTCCTTGGTGTCCGCGTGCGGGTCGTGCGCCGGGTCGAACTCGCCGAGTCGGAACCGCACCGAGAGCTGACGGCGGACCGCAGCGTCGATGTCCCCCTCGGTCAACAGGTCCTGGTCCAGGGCTCCTTGGACCCGCGCGACGATCGTCGAACCGTCCGTGCCGTGGTCGGTGAAGCTGTCCACTCCGGACAGCAGCGAGGCCGCCGTCGCTTCCTCGTGGGTGTCGAAGTAGTGCTCGGAGTCGACCAGGTTGGAGGGCGCGCCCGCGTCCGAGCAGACCAGGAGGTCCTCGTCGGTCCAGGCGCGCAGGTGCTCGCGGAGATAGGGCGAGACGTGGTTGGGGCGGCCGTTGACCAGGTTGTACGCGGGCATCACCCCCGCCACCGCGCCCGCCTCGACCGTGTCGCGGAAGGCGCGCAGGTCGTACTCGTGCAGCACGCGCGGGCGCACCGAGGACGACGAGATGTCGCGGCCCGTCTCGTTGTTGTGCGCCAGCCAGTGCTTGAGGACGGGCGCAGTGCGCCAGTACGTCGGGTGGTCGCCGCGCAGGCCGCGTGTGTACGCGGTGGCGATCGCCGAGGTCAGCTTCGGGTCCTCCGAGTAGCCCTCCTCGTTACGGCCCCACAGCGGGTGGCGCAGCAGATTCACCGTGGGGGACCACACGTTGAGGCCGACTCGGTCGTCGCGGGCGCGCATCGCGCGGGTCTCCTTGGACACCGCGTCGCCGACCCGGCGTACGAGATCCTCGTTCCAGGTCGCGCCCAAGCCCACCGCCTGCGGGAAGACCGTCGCCGGGCCCATCCACGCGACGCCGTGCAGGGCCTCCTGGCCGGTGCGGAACGCGGCGACGCCCAGGCGCTCCACGGCGGGCGCGTACTGGTGCAGGAAGGCGACCTTCTCGTCGAGGGTGAGCCGCGCCAGCAGATCGTCGATGCGCTTCGCGAACGGCAGGTGCTGATCGCGGAAAGGCGGCGTAGGCGGCGTTTGTGCGGTCACGTGGGGTTCCCCTTGCGATGGAGCGGCGCGGCTCTTTCGAAGCGCTTCGATGCTGATTCGATGCGCGTCAGGTGTCAAGAGACCTTCACCGTTATTTCAAGCAGCACATACGGACAGGTCATGCCGCACACCTCGGAGGAATCTTGGGAGCGACCCTTGTGCACCCTTGGGTGTTCACTTAACCTCGCAGCAACATCGAAGCGCTTCGACTAAGTGCTCTGTTCCACTCAAGACACCGCAGCCGACGGCTCCACCGCCGGGTGTCCTGGTGCGCCATGAAGGGTTGACGCAATGACGCCGAACGCCTCCGCCGCCTCCGCTCCCAGCCGGAGAAGCTTCCTCGCCTCCACGGCGGTCGTCGCCGCAGCGGTGGCGGGAGGAGTACCGCTGCTCTCCGCCTGCGGAGCCTCGGACAGCGGCTCGGGCGGGGGGAGTTCGGAGGGCAAGGGCGTCAAGAAGCTGCTGCCGACGTTCGTGGCCAGCAACGTGGTGACCCCGGACCTCCCCTCCAAGAACGGCTCCGCGATCGGCTTCTCCAGCAAGCTGGACCTCGCCACGCTGAAGACCTCGGTGCCGAAGAAGCTCGGCAAGGGCGGCAAGGTCTCCATCATGTCGCCGTTCTGGGGCTCCCCGCCGAAGAGCGACAACGCCTACTACAAGGCGATGAACAGCCTCATCGGCGTCGACGTGGCCTGGCAGAACCAGGACGGCAACACCTACGACCAGAAGCTCGGCGCGGTGCTCGCCTCCAGCGACGTCCCGGACGTCGTGGTCGTCCCCAGCTGGAACATGGGCGGGAAGATACCCAGCGCCATCATCGGCAAGTTCGCCGACCTCGGCCCCTACCTCGCCGGCGACAAGGTCAAGGAGTACCCGAACCTCGCGGCGATCCCGTCCGACGCCTGGCAGCGCTGCGTCTTCGGCGGCGCGCTGCGCGGACTGCCGATGCCGTCCTCGTACGTCCCCAACATCGTGCCGCTCTACCGCAAGGACATCTTCGACAAGGAGGGGTACGAAGTCCCCACCTCCGCCGACGAGTTCATGGCCCTGGCCAAGGAGATCACCAACGCCAAGGCCAAGCGCTGGGCCTGCCTGGACATGAAGTGGACCGCCTTCAACATGTGGGGCGTGCTCTCCGGCAGCGAGAAGTCGCTCGGCTGGAACCTCGTCGACGGCAAGCTGGTCAACCGCATCGAGACCCAGGAGTACCTCGAAGCGCTGGAGTGGACGCGCAAGCTGTTCGCCGCCGGATACGTGCACCCCGACGCCAAGTTGGGCAAGAGCGCGGCCACCGACCCGGGCCCCAAGTTCGCGGCGGGCGAGTTCCTCATCTACCCCCAGGACATCTCGCAGTGGTGGAGCCGCACCGCCGAACAGGCCACCCAGAACCCGGACTACAAGATCTGGGGCATGGACATCTTCGGCCACGACGGCGGCGACCCGACCCTCTGGGCGGGCGAACCGGCCGGCATCTTCGCCTTCATCAGCAAGAAGGCCTCCGAGTCCGTGATCCGCGACGCGCTGTCCGTCGCCAACGTCACCGCCGCGCCGTACGGCACCAAGGAGTACATGCTCACCAACTACGGCGTGGAGGGCACCCATTACACCGTCAAGAACGGTGTGCCCACCAAGACCGACCAGGGCAACAACGAGGTCATCAACGCCTATGTGATGGTCGCCAGCCCCGCCGCCACGATCGCCCACCCCGACTTCCCCGAGGTCGCCAAGGCGCAGGTCGAGTGGCAGCAGCGGATGGGCGCCTTCACAAAGAAGTCGACGTTCTACGGCCAGCAGATCACCGAGCCGAGCCGCTACACCAACCTCTCCAACGACTTCGAGCAGTTGGAGGACGACATCACCCGCGGCCGCAAGAAGATCAGCGACATGCAGCAGGCCGTCTCCGACTGGAAGAGCAAGGGCGGCGACAAACTCCGCGCCTGGTACCAGAAGTTGCTCGACGACAACGGCACGGCGGCGAGCTGACCGGGTACCGAGGCAAGGAGAACGACCGTGTCCCACAGCACGGTGCCTCGGAGCAGGACCGAGGCCGACACGACGGGCAAGACCCCGGTGGCGTCCGGCGGCGCCACCGGCTCCCGCCAGAACAAGCCCAAGGCAAAGGTGAGTTGGCGGATCAGGTTCAGACGTGACCGCGTCCTGCTCCTGATGACCCTGCCGGCCGTCCTGCTCATCCTGGTCTTCAACTACCTGCCGATCCTCGGCAACATCGTCGCCTTCGAGGACTACGACCCCTACGTCAGCGACAACGGCATCGTCTCGATGCTGCACAGCCCCTGGGTCGGCCTGGAGAACTTCCAGCAGATCTTCGCGGACTCGTCCTTCTGGAACGCCGTACAGAACACCCTGGTCCTGTTCTTCCTCCAGCTCATCCTGTTCTTCCCGATCCCGATCCTCCTCGCGCTGCTCATCAACAGCGTGGTCAGGCCCCGGGTCCGGGCGCTCTCCCAGGCGATCCTCTACCTCCCGCATTTCTTCTCCTGGGTGCTGGTCATCGCCGTCTTCCAGCAACTGCTGGGCGGGGCGGGCCTGTTCTCGCAACTCCTGCGGCAACACGGCTTCGACGGCCTCGATGTGATGACCGACCCCAACACGTTCAAGTTCCTCATCACCGCGCAGAGCGTGTGGAAGGACGCGGGCTGGGGGATCATCGTCTTCCTCGCCGCGCTGTCCTCCGTCAGTCCTGATCTGTACGAGGCCGCCGCGATGGACGGCGCCGGCCGCTGGCGCCGCATGTGGCACGTCACGCTGCCCGCGCTACGACCGGTGATCGCACTGCTGTTGGTCCTCCGCGTCGGTGACGCGCTGACCGTCGGCTTCGAACAGATCCTGCTCCAACGCGACGCCGTGGGACCGGGAGCGGCGGAGGTCCTCGACACCTTCGTCTGGTGGAACGGCGTCCGCAACCAGGACTTCGGCTACGCGGCCGCCGCCGGACTCGTCAAGGGCGTGATCAGCCTCGGCCTGGTCCTCGCCGCGAACAAAGTGGCCCACCTCATGGGCGAGCAGGGGGTGTACAAGAAGTGACCGCCGTCATCGACCAACCCGTCGAGCCCGCCACGTCTGCCAAGTCCGTACGGCAGCCCGGTCGTTGGGCCGCGCCGCCCCGGCCGACCTGGGAGGAGGAACCCGGCAGGGTCGGGCTCGCGGGCAAGGGGCTCGTCCTCACGCTCGCCTGTCTCGCCATCCTCTTCCCGCTGTGGATCGTCCTCGTCACGAGCCTCTCCTCACGCAAGACCATCGACCAGGCCGGCGGGCTCGTCATGGTGCCCAAGGGCATCACGTTCGTCGCCTACAAGGAACTCCTCAGCGGCGGCCAGGTCACCCGCGCGGCGATCATCAGCGTCCTCATCACCGTCGTCGGCACGGCGTTCTCCATGGCGGTGTCCGTCCTCTGTGCCTACGGCCTCTCGCGTATCGGGTCGCTGGGGCACCGGTGGATCCTGATGATGATGCTGGCCACGATGTTCTTCAGCGCCGGGCTCATTCCGACGTATCTGCTGGTTCAGTCGCTCGGCCTGACCGACAGCTATCTCGCGTTGATCCTGCCCAGTGCGCTCAGTGTCTTCAACATCCTTGTGCTGCGCGGGTTCTTCATGGGGATCTCGCAGGAACTCATCGACAGTGCGCGGATCGACGGCGCCGGTGACTTCCGGATTCTGTGGGTGATCGTGATGCCGTTGTCGCGGGCGGTGCTGGCGGTTATCACGTTGTTTTATGCCGTGGGGTATTGGAGCGCCTGGTTCAACGCGTCGCTGTATCTGAACGACCAGGACATGATGCCGTTGCAGAACGTCATGATCCAGTTGGTGCAGAAGCAGGAGGCTCCGGTGGGGCTTGGTCAGGCGATCAAGACGGGGGAGTTGTCGGGGCTTGCCGTGCAGATGGCGGTCATGGTGATGGCCTTGTTGCCGGTGGTTGTGCTTTCGCCGTTTGTGCAGCGGCACTTTAAGAAGGGGATGCTTACGGGCGCCGTTAAGGGCTGAATCGGTTGTCTTTTGTCTGCGGGTGCGTGGGGGCTGGTCGCGCCCACGCGGCGGAGCCGCAAATCGACACAGCCCCGCGCCCCTTAGGTAGGTCCTCTTACCCCATCTCATACAGCGAGGTATGTGCATGCTTACGTCCCGACTGAGCCGCCGGGCCGTTCTTGCCGGGACTGCGGCCGCCGCAGCGCTCACCACCGTGCCGGGCGTCGCCGCGAAAGCACATGCGGCGGAAACTCCCTCCTACCGCTGGCGCAATGCCGTAATTGGAGGCACTGGATTCGTCACCGGCGTCCTCTTCCACCCCTCCGTCCGCGGCCTCGCCTACGCCCGTACCGATATCGGCGGTGCCTACCGCTGGGACGACCGGACCGCCCGCTGGACCCCCCTCACCGATCAACTCGGGTGGGACGACTGGAACTTGCTCGGTGTGGAGGCGCTCGCCGTCGACCCCGTGCACCCTGACCGGCTGTACCTCGCCGTCGGCACCTACGCCCAGTCCTGGGCCGGCAACGGTGCCGTACTCCGCTCCGAGGACCGGGGTGCGACCTGGACCCGTACCGACCTCACCGTGAAGCTCGGCGGCAACGAGGACGGGCGTGGGGCGGGGGAGCGGTTGCTCGTCGACCCGCGTGACAGTGACACCCTGTGGCTCGGCACCCGGCACGACGGGTTGCTCAAGTCGACCGACCGGGGCGCCACTTGGGCAGCCGTCAGCGGCTTCCCGGCGACCGCCGGTCAGAGTGGCCAGGGCGTCACCTTCCTCCTCGCCGTCGGCCGTGCCGTCTACGCCGGGTGGGGTGACAGCGATGGCACCGCGACTGCCGTCAACCTCTACCGCACCACCGACGGCACCACCTGGACCGCCGTCCCCGCGCAGCCCACCGGCACCTCCGCCAAGGTCCCGATCCGGGCCGCGTACGACGCCCGTGCCCGCGAGCTGTACGTGACGTACGCCGACGCGCCCGGGCCCAACGGCCAGTCCACCGGCAGTGTGCACAAGTTGGCCGTCGCGAGCGGGACTTGGACGGAGGTCACGCCGGTGAAGCCGGGCGGGACCACGTCCGACGGGTCCAGCGACAGCTTCGGCTATGGCGGAGTCGCCGTCGACGCCCGTCGCGCCGGCACCGTCGTCGTCTCCACCAACAACCGCTGGGCGGCCGTCGACACCCTGTACCGGACCACCGACGGCGGCCGTACCTGGACGTCCCTCAAGGACGCCGCTGTCTTCGACGTGTCCGAGACTCCTTTCCTCAAGTGGGGTGCGGACCAGCCGAAGTTCGGCTGGTGGATCCAGGCCGTGGCTGTCGACCCGTACGACTCGAAGCACGTCGTCTACGGCACCGGTGCCACGCTCTACGGCACCCGTGACCTCACCCACTGGGCACCGCGGATCCGTGGCCTGGAGGAGACGTCCGTGATCCAGTTGATCTCGCCCCCGGTCGGGGAGGCGCACCTGATCAGCGCCTCGCGGGACATCGGCGTGATGTACCACGAGCGGCTCACGGCGTCTCCGTCGCGCGGCATGGCGGCGAACCCCGTGTTCGGGTCGGCGACGGGAATCGCGCAGGCCGCGGGCAGGCCGTCGTATGTCGTCCGCACGGGCTGGGGCGACAACGGCAACGGTGCGTACTCGGGCGACGGCGGCCGGACCTGGGCGCCCTTCGCTGCCCAGCCCTCCCTCGCCCACGACGCACCGGGGCCGATCGCCACCAGTGCCGACGGCGGTACGTTGCTGTGGTCCTTCGTGCACTGGGACGGCACGAAGTACGCGACTCACCGCTCGGCGGACAACGGCGCGACCTGGTCCGAGGTCTCCTCCTTCCCGAAGGGCGCCACGCCGGTCGCCGACCCGGCCGACCCGACGCTCTTCTACGCATACGACACCGACACAGGAACGCTATACGCCAGCACTGACAGTGGCCGTTCGTTCACGGGGCGTGCGAGTGGGCTGCCCGCCGGGGACAGCCAGTTCCAGTTGGTCGCGGCGCCCGGCAGGTCCGGTGACCTGTGGTTGAGCGTCAAGTGGAACGGGCTCTACCGGTCCGTCGACGGGGGCCTCAGCTTCTCGAAGGTCGCCAGTTGCTGGGCCTCGTACACCCTCGGCTTCGGCAGGGCCGCCGTCGGCGCGGACTACCCCGCGATCTATCAGGTCGGCTCCACCGAGACCATCACCGCCGTCTACCGCTCCGACGACGAGGCGAAGACCTGGGTGCGGATCAACGACGATCAGCATCAGTGGGGTTGGACCGGGCAGGCCATCGCCGGTGACCCGCGCGTCCACGGCCGCGTGTACCTCGCCACCAACGGGCGCGGCATCCAGTACGGGGAGCAGATCTGATGCCTCAGCTCAGCGACGCCACGCGCGGGCGCGTCCTCTTCGGCGGTGACTACAACCCCGAGCAGTGGCCCGAGGAGACCTGGCACGAGGACGTCCGGCTGATGAAGGACGCCGGCGTCAACTCCGTCACCCTCGGCGTCTTCTCCTGGGCCAAGCTCGAACCCGAGCCGGGCGCACGGGAGTTCGGCTGGCTCGACCGGCTGATGGATCTGATGCACGACAGTGGGATCGGCGTCGTCCTCGCCACCCCCACCTCCTCACCGCCCCCGTGGCTGGGGCGCCTCCACCCGGAGACCCTGCCCCGCGACGCCGACGGCCGCATCGAATGGTGGGGCGGGCGGCAGCACTTCTCGCACTCCAGCGCCGTCTACCGCAGCCATGCCGCCGCCATCACCGAGGCCCTGGCCGCCCGTTACGGCGGCCACCCCGCGCTCACGATGTGGCACATCAACAACGAGTACTGCACCTTCGACTACGGCGACGAGGCCGCCGTCGCCTTCCGCCGCTGGCTGCGCGCGAAGTACACCACGCTCGGCGCCCTCAACTCGGCCTGGGGTACTGCCTTCTGGAGCCAGGGCTACGACACGTGGGACGGCGTCCTGCCGCCGCGTCACGCCCACTACCTCAACAACCCCACCCACGTGCTCGACTTCCGGCGCTTCACCTCCGACATGCTCCTGGAGTGCTACACCGCCGAGCGCGACATCGTCCGCCGGTACACCCCGCACATCCCGGTCACCGCCAACTTCATGCCGTTGTGGGTCGGGCAGGACGGCTGGCGCTGGTCCGAGGAGGAGGACGTCGTCTCGGTCGACCTCTATCCAGACCCGCGCGATCCGCTCGGCGCCCAAAGTGCCGCCCTCGTACAGGACTTGACCCGCTCGCAGGCGCGCGGCCCCTGGATGCTCATGGAACAGGCGGCCGGTCCGGTCAACTGGCGCGGCGTGAACCACCCGAAGCCGCGCGGCCTCAACCGTCTCTGGTCCCTCCAGGCCGTGGCCCGGGGCGCCGACGCCGTCTGCTACTTCCAGTGGCGTCAATCCCGCCAGGGCGCCGAGAAGTTCCACTCCGGGATGCTCAGCCACGCCGGGGAGCGAGGCCGCACCTTCCAGGAGGTCAAGCAGCTCGGCGCCGAACTCGCCCACATAGGGGATCAGGTGACGGGTGGTCGGATCGCGGCCGACATCGCGATCCTGCACGACTGGAACGCCTGGTGGGCGGGTGCGCAGGACGGCCGTCTCTCCACCGAGGTCGACTACCCGGAAGTCCTCCGCGCCTGGCACCGCGCCCTCTGGGAGTCCCACCTCACCACTGACTTCGCGCACCCCGAACACGACCTGTCCGCCTACAAGTTGGTCGTCGTCCCGCAGCTCTACCTCCTCACGGACACCGCGATCGACAACCTCCTCGCGTACGTCCGCGCCGGCGGCACCCTCGTCTCCGGCTTCCTGACGGGTATCGCCGACGAGGACGACCGCGTACGTCCCGGCGGTATGGACGCCCGACTCCGCGAACTGTTCGGCATCCGCACCCTGCACGAGTGGTGGCCACTGGACGCGGGGGAGACCGCCGAGTGCGAGGGCTTCCGCGGAACTCTGTGGTCCGAGGAGATCGAACCCGAGGACGGCGGTGCCGATGAGGTAATTCCTTACAAGGGCGGCGAGTTGGACGGCCTGCCCGCAGTCCTGCGCAGAGGCAGCTCCTGGTACGTCTCGACGCTCCCGGAACCGCGCGCGCTCCGTGCCCTGCTCGCCCGGGTGGCAGCCGAGGCGGGCGTCCGACCGGTGCTCGCCGGGCTTCCGTCTGGCATCGAGGCCGTACGGCGCGGGGAGCTGCTGTTCCTCCTGAATCACAGCCGCGAACCAGTCACCGTCGAACTCCCCGGCACTCACCACGACGTGCTCACCGACACGACCGCCGAGGGCGAGATCACCCTCGGCCGTTACGGTGCGGCAGTGTTGCGCCCATGATCAGCGAACCCCGCCGGCGCGCGGCGGTGGCTCGGGCGGGCTGGAGGAGGCCGCGTACATCGACGGCTGCGGGCACACATCGCAGACCGTGCGGGGGCGCCGGTCGCGCTGCTGTGGCGGCGCGGCGGCTATGT
>NZ_JBLTJC010000345.1:0-10874 GCF_048158785.1 Streptomyces colwelliae
CCCCGCCCGCCGTCCTCCCCTGGTCGGATCTTCCGGGCACTCGGCGGGTGAAGCCGTAAATCCGCACGTACCGTCGAATGCATGACGCACACCGACGCGGGCGCCGAACTCGACCCTGTGCACCCCGTGCCCGTCCCTCCCGCACGAGCGCGTGGGCTCACCGCCGCCGGGGTCGCCGAGCGGGTGGCGCGCGGGGAGGTCAACGACGTCCCGGTGCGCAGCAGCCGTTCCCTCGGCGAGATCGTCCGCGCCAACGTGTTCACCCGGTTCAACGCGATCATCGGCGTGCTCTGGCTGATCATGCTGTTCGTGGCGCCGGTCCAGGACAGCCTGTTCGGGTACGTGATCATCGCCAACACCGGGATCGGGGTCTTCCAGGAGTGGCGGGCGAAGAAGACCCTCGACTCCCTCGCGGTGATCGGTGAGTCGAAGCCGACGGTACGGCGTGACGGGGCCGCGGTGGAGGTGAGCACCTCCGAGATCGTCCTCGGTGACCTCATCGAGATCGGGCCCGGTGACAAGGTCGTTGTCGACGGGGAGTGCGTCGAGGCCGACGGCCTGGAGATCGACGAGTCGCTGCTCACCGGTGAGGCGGATCCGGTCGTGAAGCGGCCGGGGGACGCGGTCATGTCCGGGAGTTTCGTGGTCGCCGGCGGTGGCGCGTTCGAGGCGACGAAGGTGGGGCGTGAGGCGTACGCCGCCCAACTCGCCGAGGAGGCCTCGCGGTTCACGCTCGTCCACTCCGAGCTGCGCACCGGTATCTCGACGATCCTCAAGTACGTGACGTGGATGATGATCCCGACCGCGATCGGCCTGGTCATCAGCCAACTCGTCGTCAAACAGCACGGGTTCAAGGACTCGATCGCGCGGACGGTGGGCGGGATCGTCCCGATGGTGCCGGAGGGGCTCGTGCTCCTCACCTCGGTGGCCTTCGCGATCGGGGTCATCCGGCTTGGCCGGAAACAGTGCCTCGTCCAGGAACTTCCGGCCATCGAGGGCCTCGCCCGCGTCGACACAGTCTGCCTCGACAAGACGGGCACGCTCACCGAGGGCGGCATGGACGTCACCGAACTGCGGCTGCTGGGCGGGGCCGACGAGACGTACGTTCGCAAAGTCCTCGGCGCGCTCGGGGAGTCGGACCCTCGGCCGAACGCCTCCCTTCAGGCGATCATCACCGCCTATCCGGACAGCGAGGAGTGGCGGTGCGTGGAGTCGCTGCCGTTCTCGTCCGCGCGGAAGTACAGCGGGGCGTCCTTCAGCGAGGGGAACGGGGAGTCGAGCACGTGGTTGCTCGGCGCCCCTGATGTGCTGCTGGGTGCGGACGATCCCGCGCTGGAGGAGACCGGGCGGCTCAACGAGCAAGGGCTACGGGTGCTGTTGCTGGCCCGGGTCTCGGGTGAGCTGGACGATCCCGGGGTCGCGCGGGGCGCCTCGGCGACGGCGCTGGTGGTGCTGGAGCAGCGGTTGCGGCCCGACGCGGCGGAGACGCTGGCCTACTTCGCCGAGCAGGATGTGCAGGCCAAGGTCATCTCCGGGGACAACGCGGTGTCCGTCGGGGCGGTGGCCGGGAAGCTGGGGCTCAGCGGGCAGGTCGTGGACGCCCGTCAACTGCCCTCGGATCAGGGGGAGATGGCCAAGTCGCTCGACGAGGGCACGGTGTTCGGGCGGGTCACCCCGCAGCAGAAGCGGGACATGGTGGGGGCGTTGCAGTCGCGCGGGCACACGGTCGCGATGACCGGGGACGGGGTGAACGACGTACTCGCCCTGAAGGACGCCGACATCGGTGTCTCTATGGGGTCGGGGTCCGAGGCCACGCGGGCCGTCGCGCAGATCGTGCTGCTCAACAACAGCTTCGCCACGTTGCCTTCGGTCGTCGCTGAGGGGCGGCGGGTCATCGGGAACATCACGCGGGTGGCGACGCTGTTCCTGGTGAAGACCGTGTACTCGGTGCTGTTGGCTGTGCTCGTGGTGTGCTGGCGGGTTGAATATCCGTTCCTGCCACGGCACTTGACGCTGTTGTCCACGTTGACGATCGGGATTCCGGCGTTCTTTCTCGCGCTGGCGCCGAACAAGGAGCGGGCCAAGCCTCATTTTGTGCGGCGGGTGATGCGGTATTCGATACCGGGGGGTGTGGTGGCGGGGGTTGCGACCTTCGTTACGTACCTGATCGCTCGTCACCACTACACGGGGGAAGGGGCGTTGGAGGCGGAGACCAGTGCGGCGACCTTGACCCTGTTCCTGATCTCCATGTGGGTGCTGGCGATTATTGCGCGGCCGTACACGTGGTGGCGGGTGGCGCTGGTCGCGTCTATGGGGGCGGCGTTTGTGGTGGTGCTGGTGGTGCCGTGGCTTCAGCACTTCTTTGCTTTGAAGCTGGTGGGGGTGACCATGCCGTGGATCGCTGTGGGGATTTCGGGGGTGGCGGGGGTTGCGTTGGAGCTGGTGTGGAGGCTGGTTGATCGGCGGGTGCCGGCGTGAAGGCTCCGTCTGACAGGCGGTTCGTCGGCTGCGGGCCCGGTGGGGGCTGGTCGCGCAGTTCCCCGCGCCCCTAAAAACAAAAGCAGCTGCCCGCGTCCCCGTTTTTAGGGGCGCGGGCAGCTGTCTGCGTTGTTACTTGACGTCGACGTAGTCGCCCGTGGCGTTGACCGCCGGGGTGGTCGAGGTGCCCGCGAAGCTGTAGCGGAAGTAGCCGTCGGCCGTGGCCTTGACGGTGGTCTTCAGGTTGCCCGTGGAGTTGGTCTTGATGGTCTTGACCGTGGTGTACGTGCTGGAGTTCTTCTTGCGGAACTGGAGCTTGACCGGCTGGGTCGAGTAGCCCGCGTACGTGTTGGTGTCCCAGTTCGCGCGGGTCAGCTTGCCGGTGACCGTGATGGTCGCGCCCTTCTTCACGGGCTCCGGCGCGGCGTTGACCGTCAGCTTCGACAGGCGCTGCACGTTCGGGGAGGCGAAGCCGCCCTTGTCCGCGTAGCCGACCTTGGTGATGTCGATGCTGCCGCTGGTCGGGTCCTGGCCGTTCCACGCGATGGCCTCGGCACCGGCCCTCCAGACACCGGCGTCGGTGCTCGACAGGTCACCCAGGTCCGGGTAGATGTCGATGGTGCCCTTGCAGGAGGCGACGGTCGTCGAGGTGGCCGTGCAGGTGGCGAGGTCGTCGCCGAAGAGCATGTTGGTCGGGCTGTCGAGCGAACCCTTGTAGAGGTACAGGTCGGTCCAGAAGTCCGACGCGGTGACGTCGACGTCGGCGCCGTGCGTCAGCGTGTACGTGACCGGGACGGAGACGCGGGCGGCGGCACCGACCACGATCGGCTTGCCGCCGTGCACCTTGAGGTTGGAGAAGGTGACGTCCAGCGCGTACGGCTGGTCGTCGGCGGCGGTGGCGGCGGTGGCGGCCGCGAAGGAGTTCTTGCCGGAGGCGGCGTGGGCGGCCTCACGGATCTTCGCGATGTCCGAGCGGTACGAGCCGGCGTCGGAGCCCGCGGCCTGCGCGGCCGGTACGGCGAAGGCGGAGAGAACCAGGGCGCCGGAGACGGCGGCCACGGTGGCGCTTATGCGCATGCGTTCCCCAAGTGGGAAAGGGGGCCCCGGCGCGCTGGTCGTTCCGAACGGCTCGTCGTCGGCGCCGGGGCCCAAGTGATGGCGGAGCCTGTTGGCTCACGTGTTCTGATTCGCGACCGGTGGTGAGGGTTGTACGCCGGAATCAGTTTTTGTACGGGTATTGCGAACAGATGGTGAAGTGCCGGGGTCCCGCAGGGCGGCCGGTTACTTCACGTCGATGAAGTCACCCGCGGCGTTGACGGCCGGGGTGGTCGAGGTGCCCGCGAAGCTGTAGCGGAAGTAGCCGTCGACGGTCGCCTTGACGGTGGTCTTCAGGTTGCCCGTCGAGCTGGTCTTGATGGTCTTGACCGTGCTGTACGTGCTGGCGCTCTTCTTGCGGAACTGGAGCTTCACCGGCTGCGTCGAGTAACCGGAGTACGTACCGGCGTCCCAGTTCGCGCGGGTCAGCTTGCCGGTGACCGTGATGGTCTTGCCCTTCTTCACGGGCTCCGGCGCGGCGTTGACCGTCAGCTTCGACAGGCGCTGGACCTGGAAGGTCTTCGCGTTGTCCTTCTGGACGTAGTCGTTGTCCTTGCCCGTGGCGATCGCCCAGACCTTCCAGCCGCCGGCCACGGAGTTGATCAGGTTGGAGCCCGGCTCCAGGTCGTACGACGACTTGCAGGTCGACGTCGTGGCGTTGACCTTGGTGCAGGTGGAACGGCCGTCGCTGCTCTTGGCGACGGCACCGCTGTCGGCCGAGTCGATGTTCGCGCCGTGGTACAGGATCGCCTGCGCCCAGCCGACGCCCGAGGCGTCCTTCACCGTGAAGCTGACGGTGATGGTCTTCTTCGCGGTCGCACCGACGACGACCGCCTTGCCGCCGTTCACCACGACGCCCGAGATCGCGGTGTCCCCCTGCACCTCGTCGGCCTGCGCGGCAGGCACGGCGAGGGCGGAGAGGGCCAGGGCGCCGGTGACGACGCCGAGGATGGCACGCATACGCATGGGGTCCCCAGGTAGAGAAGTGATCGTGGAGCCTGTTGGCTCAGGTGATCAGATTCACGACGAAAGGGAATGGTTGTACGACTCGTGAACTTTTTTCGGAACGGCCGTGAAGATCGCCGGGGAGGTCGCCGGTCCGCTCGGTCGAATCAGTCGAACCACCGGTCACGGGTCAGTCGAACCACCGGTCACGGGCCAGTTCCCGCGTCCGCGACGGGTCCTCCAGCAGCGCCGCCACCTCGAAGCGGCGGGGCCACTGACCGGCCGCCCAGGCCAGGCCGGCCGCCACGCCTTCCAGCGTCGAGGCGTGCAGCACCCCGTCCCGGGTCCGGCGCCAGTCGATCTCCACACCGTCCACGACGAGTTCGTCGTGTTCGACGTAGGTCGCGGGGGTGAGCGGTCCGAGGAGGATCCGGACGGATTCCGGTACGTCGTGCTCGGCGCCCTCGGAGGTGACCTCGCCGGTGACCGACTCGCTGAGCCGCCGCACCTGGAAGAGTTCGGCCAGCTCGGCCGCCCTGGACGGCCGTACGGGCAGGAGGGGGACGCCCGCGGTGAAGGGGAGCAGGTCGGGTGAGTCGACGACCATGGCGTCGGCCGCGTCCACGACCGTCACCTCGCCGTCGACCACGGCGCGCAGGTCGTCCGGGAGGGTCACCTGCTCCGGGTCGAGGTCGGCCAACGCGCTGTACAGGGCGTGCAGTTGGGCGCCGGTGACCTCGCGGTCCGGGTCGGCGAGGCGGTCGAGCAACTCGGCCGCCCCACCCGGCTCTTCGAGCAGCGCGGCCACGGAGGTCCGTACGCCGAGAGCCCGCAGCACCTGCTCGTCGTCGAACCCGGTCGCGTCGGCCTCGTCGTAGAGACCGCGCAGGAGGGGGTCGCCACCTGCTGCCAGCAGGCCGGCCGGGCGGCGGCCGTCGAGCACCGGGTTGCCGCGCAACCACCAGGCCGTGTACGGCCGTACGAGTTCGTGTGTGCCGTCGGGCAGCAGGACGCGGACCTGTTGGGTGATCGCGTCGCGGAGCGGGGGCTGGGCGAGGAGGGCGAGGGCCTGGGGCCAGCGGTCGTCGTCGACGAGGTCGAGGTCGCGGACAGCTACGAGTTCCGTGGCCACGGGGGGTACGGGGGTGTCGGGGAAGCGGTCGAGGACGTCCTCCGACCACACGTCCACGGAGTCCAGCAGGCCGGGGTCGTCGGGTTCCGCGAAGTCGCTGTCGCGGGGCTCCAGTTCGTCCGGGTCGAGGACGACGTCGGTGGCCCGGACGAGGGCGAAGGTGGCGAGGACTCCGCAGGCGGCGAGGGGCTGTTCGCCCCAGCGGTCGGCCAACTCGGAGTCCACGAAGGCGAGTTCGTCCTCCCGCATCACCTGGGCGAACGGGCTGCCGGGCAGCACCAGTTCACCGGCGGGCGCGAGTTCGCCCTCCTCGTCGGGCAGGGCGAGGGCACCGAGCCAGGGTTCGTCGCCGGGTTCGAGACCCGCGTCCCGCACGAGGGCGAGGACGGTGTCCGCCAACTCCTCGGCGTCGGGGGCGGGTTCGTCCCATACGGCCCCGCCCTCGTCGTCGATGGAGGCGGCCACGGCGGCCCGTACCTGAGGTGTGGTGAGGACCGCGCGGGGCGTGGCGGGCAGCGCGCCGAGCTTCTCCAGGAGGGGGTGCGCGGCGTCCGGGTGGGCGACCTTGAGGCCGAGCCGGGCGAGGACTTCGGGTTCGACCCGGGCGGAGTCGGGGGTGGGGAGGAGGACTTGGCGCGGCCCGATCGTCGTCCTGCCGTCGGCGAGCGGGACGGGCAGCCCGGACAGGCGGTCGGGGTCGACGCCCGCGAGGCTGTCGTAGAGCCGCCGCCACCAGCCGGGGTCCTTCTCCAGACCGGCCAGCCGGTCGACGGCGTCGGTGAGGAGGACCCGGGCGACGCCCAACGTCCGTAGTTCCACGCGTCGTTCGAGCCCGGCGGGGAGGAGGGTGGGCAGCACCTCGGCGAGGACGCGCACGGTGTCGGAACCGGCGCCCTCGACGACCTCGGCGTCCCGGGGCCGTAGCGACTCGGGCAGGTCGGAGTCGTCGTCGCCCTGGCCGTCGGGCTCGATGGCGGGCGGGAGGAAGGATGTGCGCGGGAGGCGCTCCAGGATCGCCTGGCGCAGGATGCCGTCCAACTCGCCCTTGCCCAGGGAGCCGGGGACGAGGTCGATGATGCCGGTGGTCACCGGGCGCCAGGCGGCGAGGAGTTCGACGTACGCGTCCGCCGCGCGCTCCACCACGAAGTCGGTGAGCGGGCCGGGGGCGGCATGCCGGCGGGTGGTGTCGAGGGGCAGCGAGGCGATCAACAGGGCGGGGACGCCCAGGGGTTCGTCGCTGGGCGTGGGCGCGTGCACGACGGGGCTGGTGCGGGGCCTGGCGGGGGTCCCGTCCTCGTCGACCGGTACGGCCCAGGTGACGGACCAGTACGGGCGCAGCCGCTCCTCGACGGGCCGGTCGGCGAGCAGCTCCTTGGCCAGTTCCCCGTGCGCGGCGACGGTACGCCACCGGGTGGTCCCGTCGCGGCTGTCGTCCACGACGGTGTCGGCGCGCTCGGTGCGCCGGACGAGGGTGCGGGGTGCCTGGTCCCCCACCTCGACCACGACTTCGGTCAGCCCCGGGAGGGCGAGGAGGAGAGCGTCGTCGACGGCGCCGAGGAGGCGTTCGGCGAGGTCCTCGGCGGCGGTGTCGCGCAGCGGGAGGATGACGACCGTGTCGTAGGAGTCGGGGGCGGTGCCCTCGGCGGCGAACGGGAGGCGGAGGAGGGGGATGTGGCCGTCGCGGCGGCGGATCTCGGTGCCGAGTCCGGGGCTGTGGCGGGCGGTGTCGTCGGCGAGGGTGCGGGACTCGGCGAGGGACCAGCGGACGCCGCCGTGCCGCCCGACGACGGCGGGTTCGTCGGTCACGGCGACGACGGCGGCGAACCCCACGCCGAAACGGCCGACCGCGCTGTCACCGGCGTCGCGTTTCGCGGACGCGCGGAGGGTGGAGAGGGATTCGACTCCGGCGGCGTCGAGGGGGGCGCCGGTGTTGGCGGCGCAGAGGACGCCGTCGCGGAGGGTGAGCCGCAGCCGGCCGGCCACGCCCGCACGGGCGGCGGCGTCGGCGGCGTTCTGAGCGAGCTCGACGACGAGCCGGTCCCGGTACCCGCCGAGGACGAGATCCTCCTCGGCGTTGGCGTCCTCCCGGAACCGGGCCGGACTGGTCGCCCAGGCATCGAGCACCCCACGCCGCAGACGGGCGGTCCCGAACGGGTCGGCACCCTCGGCAGCGGGCCGCACGAACTTACTCACGTACGTTCACTCTCCTCATCGACGTCGCGACGAAGGTACCGCGCGGAGAGGGGTGGGTTTGCCGTGGAGGGTGTCCGGTGCGGAGGGTGTGAGGGACGGGGGGATGCGTTCGTGTCCCTAAGCTCGGTTCATGGACATTCGCGGCATCGATCCCCGTGACACCGCGTGGGAGCAGGACCATGCCCGTTACCGCGTCTACTTCTGGGACGTGGCGGCGGTGACGGCGTACGAGTACGAGGTCCTGGGCGAGGTCGACGTCGACGAAGTCCTCACCTGGGCGTCCCCATACGCGGCGGAGCGGGCCTGGACCTACACGGTCTACGCGGCGGTGACGCCCGACGAAGACGGCCCGGGACTCATCCGCCTGGCCGGCGTCCTGGGCGACCCGTTCGCGGGTGCGTGACGAACTCCGCCCAGGTCAGTTCAGTTCAGGTGCCGTCACACCTCTCCCAGCTGGTGCACGAAACCCGTCCAGGCGGCCGGGGTGACGGTGAACCGAGGGCCCTCAGTGTTCTTGGAGTCACGGATATGGACTATGCCGGGGACTACGGCAACCTCGACGCAGGAGTCACCCTCGGGGCCGTCGCTGTAGCTGCTCTTGAACCAGGCCAGTTCGGGCTCGCGGATCATGTTTCTCCCAGCAGGTGTTCGATGAAGGCCAGGGACTCCCGTGGGGTGAGAGCCTGAGCCCGAATGGTGCTGTATCGCAGCTCAAGAATGCGAAGCTGCTTCAGCTCAGAGGTCGGGCGACCGTTGAACGCTCCGTCGGAACGTCCCACCGCCGTACCGTCCTCGAACTTCAGCACCTCGATCTTGCCACTCAGCCCAGGGTGAGCCCCAGAGTCAGTCGGCATTACCTGAAAGGTGACGTTGCGTAGCTCCGCAACCTCCGCCAGGTGTTCGAGCTGCTGACGCCAGACCATTGTGCCTCCCACCTGTCGGCGTAGCGTCACCTCTTCCTGAACGAAGCTGAGCATGGGCGCTGGAGATCGTTCGAAGATTGTCTTCCGCGCCATGCGAGCAGCGATAAGACGATCCATCTCCCCTGCCGAGTAGGCGGACTGGGATACCTCGAACAGGGCTCGCGCGTGTTCCGGTGTCTGCAACAGGCCATGGAGACTGAGCCCGACGTAGACCCCGAACTCAATCGCCTTGGCTTCCGACTCCGCCAAGTCCCGCACCTTCTTGGGATACCGGACCTTCTCCACGTCCTCCTTCATCGCCGAGATGAGTCCATCCGCGCCCAACACATCCTCGGACTTGTCCAGATACTCGGGCCGAGGAATCCGCTTCCCGCCCTCGACCTTGTAGACGAGATCCTCTCCATACCCCACCGCCACCGCGAACTCCGGGACCCGCATCCCCACCGCCTCGCGCCGCAGCTTCAACTGCCGCCCGACCGTCGCGAGGACCGCCAACCCCCACTCGTCGTCCGGGTCCACCTCCCAACCCGGTTCATCCGCCTCGCCGTTGACCCGCTCCGGTTCCACCGACATCCCGCACCCCTCCTGATCCGTACGACCGTGCCGCGACGCCCCTACCCGCGCGACCCGTCCCGACAGCCCGGACACGACCGGACAACGCCTGGACAGTCACCGTACGCAACGGCCATGTCACTGTTCACGGTAAGCACGCGCGGCCACGCTGAGTGACGTGATCCAAGAAACCACCGCCTCCGAAGCCCAGCCCAAACCCCAACTCGGCAACCCCAGCCGCAACTTCACGGTGCAGTTGTCCCCCACCCGACGCGGCGCCCGCCTCGCCCGTCTCCTGGCCACCGAACAACTCCGGTCTTGGGGAATCCCGTTGGACCCGGCCCGCCAGATCGTCGCCGAACTCGCCACCAACGCGGCCACGCACAGTCGCGTACCGGGCCGGGATTTCAGACTCACCCTCTACGTCGTCGCCGGCATCCTGCGCATCGAGGTCTCCGACACCCGGGGTGACCGTCCGCCGCTCCCCCAAGACCCCCCGCAGGACGGGGAGTCGGGCCGGGGCCTGCTGATCGTCGAGGCGCTCGCCGACCGCTGGGGCTGGGACCCGGGACCTCGCCCCCGCAAGACGGTCTGGGCGGAACTGGTACTGGACCACGCACCGAAGCCCGGAAACCCGAACTCCGGTGCAAGGGGCGCCTTTTCCCAAGAACCACGACGGTGAAAGAACCCCCACCAAGCCCCACCCCACCCTCCCGGCAGCCGGGCCCGCCATTCACCCATCCGGGTGAACATCATCAACTGGGCTGGATTCCGGGCAGGTTGCGTGATCTACGCTCAGCGCGACACCAACTCGGCACATCAGAAACAACTCCAGACATACGACGGCCCTCGCCGGGACGGCAATCCCAAGGCGAGGGCCTGACCACCAAGGAAGAGAAGAGCTTCCCCGATGGATACGCACGACATTAGCGCGCCCCCGCGCGCCCAGTCCCGGCACGCCGCCGACAAACACCCGAACCAGCGGCACCCCCGTTCAGGACACTCCGGCGTTGGACTCACGCACGACAACGCCCGCCACACCACCCGCTTCACGGTGATCGGCAACCACCTCGCCCAGCACCCGGAGTTGTCGGCGCTCGCGATCGGACTCGGCGTCCACATCCAGTCCCTGCCCGCGGACTCCCGCGTCGACATCAAGACCCTCGCGGCCCGCTTCCCGGAGGGCAGGGACCGAATCGCCGCCGCGCTACGGGAGTTGGAGACCCACGGCTACCTGCGTCGCGAACGGCACCGGGTCCCCGACGGCCGCATCATCACCCGCACGATCTCGTGCAACCAGCCCGGCAGCAGCCGTAGGGACAGCCATGCCCCGGCAGCGCTGAAGAAGCCGAAGAAGCACACGCCCCGCAAGGCGCTGCCGCCCGTACCGCGCCCGGCCTACCCCTCCCCGGCGCTCATCCAGCAGGCCACGGACCTCCTGACGGGCCTCCGCCGCCACGACCCCCGCCTGCTCCTGTCGGCCTGCGACACGGCCCGGCCGCGTCCAGGGCGTCCAGATGGGCGACCAGGGCCGAGTACGGGCGGCTGTACTCGGC
>NZ_JBLTJC010000346.1:0-10827 GCF_048158785.1 Streptomyces colwelliae
ACGGTTGTCAGCGCGGTGTAGACCGAGCTGCCCTTCTTACGGAACTGCAGCTGGACCGGCCGGCCCTGGTAGCCGGTGTAGTTGCCGCTGTCCCAGTTCGCGCGGGTCAGCTCGCGACCCCTTCGCCTCCGCCCAGGCCGCCCTGGACGGCGTGATCGCCTCCTCCATGGCAGCCGACGCCCTCACCGCGATCCGCGGCGACCAGCTCCCCCTGGTGATGCTCGACAGCGACCCGAAGGGCAGCCTCGGCGCGGCCACCGTCAACCTCGACATCGCCGACGGCATCCGCCAGGTCGCCGACCACCTGCTGACCCTGGGCCACCGCCACTTCCTGCACCTGGCCGCCGACGTACCGTCCTGGACCTTCGAGGTACGCGCGCGTGAACTCGCCGCCCGGGTCGGCGAGATCGAGGGCACCACGGTCCGTACGGCCCGCGCCCCCATCTCCATCGAGGGCGCCCTGGCCGCAGCCGAGGCCGCGCTCGCGGACCCTGGGTCGCGGGTGACCGCCCTGGTCTGCGACGACGACAAACTCGCCGCCGGCGCCTACAAGGCCGCCCGCCGCCTCGGCCTGCGCATCCCGGACGACCTCTCCATCACCGGCCTCGACGACCTCGCCCTCGCCACCGCCATCGACCCGGAACTGACCACCGTCCGCCTCGACGCCGAACTCTTCGGAGAACACGGCATGCGCGCCCTCCTGGCCGTTCTGGACGGCCGCGTACCGGAAGAGGGGGACATCCCGGTGGAACTGGTCGTCCGGGGCTCTACGGCACCACCAGGCACCGCCTGACGCCCCTGCGGCCCCCGCTACGCCGCGCGCCCCGGCCGATGACCGGCCGGGGCGCGCGAGGGGCTGGGTGAGGTCGGCTCACTCCTCGTCGTCGGCGTCGGACTCCTCCGACGACGTGTCCGCGTTCTCGCCCTCCAGCAGGCGGGACAGCTGACGGCCGACGATGCGCTTGAACTTGCGGGCCTGCGGACGCGTACGGTCCAGGACCGCGACCTCCAGGCGCTCGGCGGGGATCTCCCGCTCGCTGCCGTTCGTGTCACGGGACAGGGACTGCACGGCCAGCTTGAGCGCCTCCGCGAGCGTCATGCCGTCGCGGTGACGCTGGTCCAGATAGGTGCTGATCGTCTCGGCGTTGCCACCGACCGCGACCGAGCCGTGCTCGTCCACGATCGAACCGTCGTGCGGCAGCCGGTAGATCTGATCCCCGTCGGGCGTGTCCCCGACCTCCGCCACAACCAGCTCCACCTCGTACGGCTTCTCGGCCGCACTGGAGAAGATCGTGCCGAGCGTCTGGGCGTAGACGTTGGCGAGACCGCGGGCGGTCACGTCCGCACGGTCGTAGGTGTAACCGCGCATGTCGGCGTACCTGACGCCGCCGATCCGCAGGTTCTCGTACTCGTTGTACTTTCCGGCGGCCGCGAACCCGATCCGGTCGTAGATCTCGCTGAACTTGTGCAGCGCACGGGACGGGTTCTCGCCGACGAAGACGATGCCGTCGGCGAACTGCAGCACGACCAGGCTGCGGCCACGGGCGATGCCCTTGCGGGCGTACTCCGCCCGGTCGGCCATGGCCTGCTGGGGTGAGACATAGAACGGCGTCGACACCGGTATCCGTCCCTCTCTTCTAAAGTTCCGTCGAAGTCAGTGGATCACCAGGATCACCTTGAAAGAACGGGCCCTGCGTCAGAGCAGCGCGGCGCGCGGGCCGTCGGGCTGCTGCAGTCGCCGCTCCAGGATCGAGCGGGCGATCTCGGAGGACTCGTCGTCGGTGAGCCGGCGGAAGCCGTCCTCGGTGATCACGGTGACGATCGGATAGATCCGGCGGGCGACATCGGGACCACCGGTCGCCGAGTCGTCGTCGGCCGCGTCGTAGAGGGCCTGGACCACCAGGGTCGTGGCCTCGTCCTCGGTCAGCTGGTCGTGGAAGAGCTTCTTCATCGCACCGCGCGCGAACACCGAACCGGAGCCGGTGGCCGCGTAACCGAGCTCCTGGGAACGGCCGCCCGTCACGTCGTACGAGAAGATCCGGCCGATGCCGCGGTCCACGTCGAACCCGGCGAAGAGCGGGACCACGGCGAGGCCCTGCATGGCCATGCCGAGGTTGGAACGGATCATGGTGGACAGGCGGTTCGCCTTGCCCTCCAGGGAGAGTTGGGCGCCTTCGACCTTCTCGAAGTGCTCCAGCTCCAACTGGAAGAGCTTGACCATCTCGACGGCCAGACCGGCGGTGCCGGCGATACCCACCGCCGAGTATTCGTCGGCCGGGAAGACCTTCTCGATGTCCCGCTGCGCGATGACATTGCCCATGGTGGCCCGCCGGTCACCGGCGAGCACGACGCCGCCGGGAAACGTCACGGCGACGATGGTCGTCCCGTGCGGAGCCTCGATGACGCCCTGGGTGGGCGGCAGTTGCCGATTGCCCGGAAGCATCGCCGGCTGGTGGTCGGAGAGGAAGTCCATGAAGGACGACGACCCAGGCGTCAGGAAGGCAGCTGGTAGACGCCCGGTACTACGAGTGTTGGCTTCCACGAGGATCCTTCCAAGTAGGCGGCAGCCCGACGAACAGCGTCGGGATCATCTCCCAACTTGCCGATGGCCGAATTGCAGTTGAAGCACAGTACGCCACGGACCCTACCCGTCTCGTGGCAGTGATCCACATGAACCGCAGGAGCTTTCAAACAGATCACGCAGAGCCCCATTTGAGAGGCGACCATCGCGTCACGCTCGGCTTCGGTGATGCCGTACTTCCTACGAAGGTGACCAGCTGGACCGACAGTCGCCTTGCAAGCCTTACAACGGCTCGCCAAGCCGTCCGGCGCGCTGGTTTTGCGGTGCCAGTCACTGTGAGGCCTCACCTCGTTACAGCCTCGGCAGTGCTTGTGGCCCGGCGGAACGGGCACCTTCTCGCGCACTGTCCGCCCCTTGGCCTCCTGGCGCTGTCGGTAGTACTCCGCAGAGCATTCCCTGCAATACGCCTGCAGACCGTCAGGAATCGACTTGTTGCCCGCGAAGGCCGCTCGCGGCTTGGATTCCCCGCACCGCGAGCAGCGCTTCACGCCTTCTTCGTTCGCCAACCCGAAGCCCCCGGTCACCTTCGATTCGAAGGCTATTCGCCACCCTTCTGAACGAAACTTCGCACGAAGTCCTCGGCGTTCTCCTCGAGGACATCGTCGATCTCGTCCAGAACCGAGTCGACATCGTCGCTCAGCTTCTCCTGGCGCTCCTTGAGGTCGTCGGTCGCCTGCGCTTCCTCCGCCTGCTGTTCGACCTCCTCCGTGGAGCGCGTCGCCTTCTGCTGTCCGCCGCCGGTGTCCTTGGTCGCCATAACCCTCACCCCGCTCGGTTCGACGTTCTTGATCAGACCCTACTTGCAGGGACTGACATCGGCCCCGCAGTTCCTACAACGTACGGCGGCCACCTCGATGATTCCCGGCCACCGGACGTTCCACCCTGCCCGGCGCCCCGGACCCGAGGGTCCTGTCAGCCGCCCGACAGGACCCTGACCAGGTCTTCCGCGGTTCGACAGCGGTCAAGGAGCTCCTTGACGTGATTACGCGTTCCGCGAAGCGGTTCCAGGGTTGGGACGCGCTGGAGCGAGTCCCGGCCCGGGAGGTCGAAGATCACGGAGTCCCAGGAGGCCGCCGCGACGTCGTCGGCGTACTGCTCCAGGCAGCGTCCGCGGAAATACGCGCGCGTGTCCTCCGGAGGCGTCGTACGCGCCCGCTCGACCGTGTCCTCGTCCAGCAGGCGCTTGATGCGGCCGCGGGCCACCAGGCGGTTGTAGAGGCCCTTCTCGGCCCGTACGTCCGCGTACTGGAGGTCGACCAGCTGGAGCCGGGCCGCGTCCCAGTCGAGGCTGTCCCGGCGCCGGTAGCCCTCCATGAGCTCCCGCTTGGCGACCCAGTCCAGCTCGCCGGCCAGACTCATCGGGTCGTTCTCCAGCCGGTTGAGCGTGTCCTCCCAGCGAGCCAGGACGTCCTTGGTCTGGTCGTCCGCGTCGGAGCCGTAGCGCTCCTCGACGTATTTGCGGGAGAGCTCGAAGTACTCCATCTGGAGCTGGACCGCGGTGAGGGTCCGGCCGCTGCGGAGGGTGACCAGGCGCTTGAGGGTGGGGTCGTGGGAGACCTGGTGGAGGGTGCGGACCGGTTGGTCCACGGCCAGGTCGACGGCGATGAAGCCGTCCTCGATCATGGAGAGGACCAGCGCTGTCGTGCCCAGCTTGAGGTAGGTCGAGATCTCGGAGAGGTTCGCGTCACCGATGATCACGTGCAGCCTGCGGTACTTCTCGGCGTCCGCGTGCGGTTCGTCGCGGGTGTTGATGATCGGGCGCTTGAGGGTGGTCTCCAGACCGACCTCGACCTCGAAGTAGTCGGCGCGCTGGCTGAGCTGGAAGCCGTGCTCGTGCCCGTCCTGGCCGATGCCGACGCGGCCCGCTCCGGTGACGACCTGGCGCGAGACGAAGAAGGGCGTCAGGTGGCGCACGATGTCCGAGAAGGGGGTCTCCCGCTTCATCAGGTAGTTCTCGTGCGTGCCGTACGAGGCGCCCTTGTTGTCGGTGTTGTTCTTGTAGAGGTGGATCGGCTGGGCGCCGGGGAGTTGGGCCGCGCGCTCCGCGGCCTCCGCCATGATGCGCTCGCCGGCCTTGTCCCACAGGACGGCGTCCATGGGGTTGGTGACTTCGGGGGAGCTGTACTCCGGGTGTGCGTGGTCGACGTAGAGCCGTGCGCCGTTGGTGAGGATGACATTGGCGAGGCCGATGTCCTCGTCGGTGAGCTGGCTGGAGTCGGCGGCCTCCCGGGCGAGGTCGAAGCCTCGCGCGTCCCGCAGCGGATTCTCCTCCTCGAAGTCCCAGCGGGCCCGCCGCGCCCGGTGCATCGCCGCCGCGTAGGCGTTGACGATCTGGGACGAGGTGAGCATGGCATTGGCGTTGGGGTGGCCGGGGACGGAGATCCCGTACTCCGTCTCGATGCCCATTACTCGCCGTACAGTCATGCGGCCCTCCTTGCCCGGCGGCGGCGCCCTCGGTTGGGGACGCCGCTCAAGTACCGCTGGCGCTCCGGTGCGTGTGCGGTGCCCGTCCCCGCACTGCGCGACTCGGCGGTACCGAAGAGCCTAGAACGGCTTTGCGCTGGTGGGGAGATCATTTGCGTCATTGCCTCGCGCGCCCCTTGTTCGGTCATGGCCTGAAAAACAGTCGGCTGCGGGTACCCGCCTAGGGCACCCGCAGCCGCCCTGCTTTTTACAGGTACTGACCGGTGTTCGCCACCGTGTCGATCGAGCGTCCGGTGTCGGCGCCCTGCTTGCCGGTGATGAGCGTACGGATGTAGACGATCCGTTCGCCCTTCTTTCCGGAGATCCGGGCCCAGTCGTCCGGGTTGGTGGTGTTGGGCAGGTCCTCGTTCTCCTTGAACTCGTCCACGCACGCCTGGAGGAGGTGCGAGACGCGGATGCCCTTCTGCTTCTGGTCGAGGAAGTCCTTGATGGCCATCTTCTTGGCCCGGCCCACGATGTTCTCGATCATGGCGCCGGAGTTGAAGTCCTTGAAGTAGAGGACTTCCTTGTCACCGTTGGCGTAGGTGACCTCCAGGAAGCGGTTCTCCTCGGATTCCGTGTACATGTGTTCCACGGCCGTCTGGATCATGCTCTGGACGGTGGTGGTCTTGTCGCCCTTGTGCTCTCCGACGTCGTCGGGGTGGAGCGGGAGGCGCTCGGTGAGGTACTTGGCGAAGATGTCCTTGGCGGCCTCGGCGTCGGGACGCTCGATCTTGATCTTCACGTCCAGGCGGCCGGGGCGCAGGATGGCGGGGTCGATCATGTCCTCGCGGTTCGAGGCGCCGATCACGACCACGTTCTGCAGGCCTTCCACGCCGTCGATCTCGGCGAGCAGCTGGGGGACGATGGTGTTCTCCACGTCCGAGCTGACACCGGAACCACGGGTGCGGAAGAGGGATTCCATCTCGTCGAAGAAGACGATGACAGGGGTGCCCTCAGATGCCTTCTCACGGGCGCGCTGGAAGACCAGGCGGATCTGCCGCTCGGTCTCACCGACGTACTTGTTGAGGAGCTCGGGGCCCTTGATGTTGAGGAAGAAGCTCTTGCCGGTGGCCTGGCCGGTGACCTCGGCGACCTTTTTGGCCAGCGAGTTGGCGACGGCCTTGGCGATGAGCGTCTTACCGCATCCGGGGGGCCCGTACAGCAGGACGCCCTTGGGCGGCCGCAGTTCGTGCTCCTTGAAGAGGTCGGGGTAGAGGTACGGCAGTTCGACCGCGTCGCGGATCATCTCGATCTGGCCGCCCAGACCGCCGATCTGCTCGTAGCCGATGTCGGGGACCTCTTCGAGGACGAGTTCCTCGACCTCGCTCTTCGGTACGACCTCGTAGACATAGCCGGACCGAGGTTCCAGCAGAAGGGCGTCGCCGGGGCGGATGACGACGTCCAGGAGCGGCTCGGCGAGCCGTACCACCCGTTCCTCGTCGGTGTGCCCCTGCACGAGGGCGCGTTCGCCGTCCTCGAGGATCTCCTTGAGGGTGACGATGTCGCCGACACGCTCGTACTTCATGGCCTCGACCACGTTGAGCGCTTCGTTGAGCATTACTTCCTGGCCGCGGCGGAGCTCTTCGAGTTCCACGCTCGGGCTGACGTTCACCCGCAGTTTGCGACCGCCGGTGAAGATGTCCGCTGTGCCGTCCTCGTTGGCCACGAGGAAGACACCGAAGCCGGCCGGCGGCTGTGCGAGCCGGTCGACTTCTTCCTTGAGGGCCACGATCTGGTCGCGGGCCTCACGGAGCGTGTTGGCGAGTCGCTCGTTCTGGGCGGACACCCCGGCCAGATTGGTCTGCAGCTCGACGATCCGCTCTTCGAGAATCCTCGTGTGTCGCGGAGAGTCGGCGAGCTTACGTCGCAGGACGGCGATCTCCTGCTCAAGGTAGGCAATCTGCCCGGACGGGTCGTCGGACCCTCGTCCCGGGCGGATGCCGCGGTTCATGTCGTCGTCGTGGGCTGCCACGGTCCTCACCTCCTCCAAGGGGAGCTGGACGCTTCCAGACCCTACCTGGGTGGGTGTCGATTGAAACCCCTAGATCACAAAGACTGTCAAGGTGTGTCGTCGGTCACCCTGCGCTCTCCCTCACGCCGATTGGATACCCACTCAACGTGATTCAGAAGCGGACTGTTCCAAGGCCGGGTTGGTCAAAACCCTTCACGGCGGACGTGAGTTGCCGTACGGGCGGGTTCGACGCCCGGTGGAAACCGGCCAAGGTGCTCCTGACTGAGAGTGTCCATGCGGACAGTGTCCGTCATGGGGTGGCGTGAAACCTGAGATCGCGGAGAAAGGCCGCCCGGGCGGGCGGAGGTAGGGTCGAAGATGTTCAACACCCGGCGGAAACAGGAGACATCACCGTGCAGGACGAGGCCGCGGCCGACGGCGAGGCGCTGGAGGTCTGGATCGACCAGGACCTCTGTACCGGCGACGGCATCTGCGCCCAGTACGCCCCCGAGGTCTTCGAGCTGGACATCGACGGCCTGGCCTATGTGAAGAGCCCGGACGACGAGCTGTTGCAGGACAAGGGCGCCACCACGCCCGTACCGCTGCCGCTGTTGGTCGATGTCGTGGACTCCGCCAAGGAGTGTCCCGGGGACTGCATCCATGTGCGCCGGGTCGCGGACCGGGTCGAGGTGTACGGGCCCGACGCGGCCTGAGCGTCAGCCGATGGTCAGACGTTCTGGGCGTTGCCGGGGGTGGAGCGGACGAACGAGCCGTTCTGCCACTGCCACTTGGCGGTCTCCTTGACGTCGGGGCAGCAACTGGGCACGTCCGCCGTCGAGTAGCCGAGCAGTGTCGCGAGCACCGCGCCGTCGCGTACGGCGAAGTCGGTGACGGTCTCGCGGGCCTTCGGGGCGACCAGGGTGGCGACGACGCGCGGCTTGGCGGCGCCCGCTCCCTGGGTGAGGACGTAGACGCCGTCGGGCGGTGTGCCCATGCCCGCGTCGCAGTGGACCACCGCGACCGTTTCCGGCCTGCCGTCGCCGTCGAGGTCTCCGGACGCCTTCTTCTGTACGACGGCCTTCACGGGGCCGCAGTCGAGGGGGAAGGCGACTCCTGTGGTCGCGGGGGCCGAGGCGGCGGGCGCGGACTTCGTCTGCGGGCCGGCGGCCTGGGCGGCGTGCGCGGAGTCGGGCTGAAGGCCCGAGGAGAAGGCCACGACACCGGCGATGGCCGTGGCAGTGGCGACCCAGTGGATGGGGCGGGTGTTCGTGTGTGCCAGTTCCAGTTCCGGGACGGCGGAGTGCTGCACTAGGAGTGTCTCCTGTGAGGGCTGTGCCGGTGGGGGTGGCCTGCATGCTGCCACACGCCACGGTGCGGGGGAACGGCGGGGTCGACAGTTCGTTCGCCCGGTCGCACGGTCGCGCCGCACGGGAGGGTCCGACGGTGGCGGTACGTCAGAAGCAGAACGCCGTGGCCGAGTTCCGGAGGTCTTCCGGGAACTCGGCCACGGCGTTCGTGCGTTGAGTGCGGCACAGGGCCGCCTTTGAGTGCGGCTCAGCGGCCGGCGGCGCCACCGGCGGCGTTCGGGCCGTCGTAGTCGTCGCCGTATGCGCCCTTGGAGGGACGGCGGCGGCGCATGGGGGGCTCGACGCCGTCCGCGAGGCGGCGGGCGGTGAGGAGGAAGCCGGTGTGGCCGATCATCCGGTGGTCGGGGCGGACGGCCAGGCCCTCGACGTGCCAGTTGCGGAGCATCGTCTCCCAGGCGGTCGGCTCGTTGAAGGAACCGATCTCGCGGATGGACTCGACGGTCCGCGCGAGCTGGGTGGTGGTCGCGACGTAGCAGCACAGGATGCCGCCGGGCACGAGCGCCTTGGAGACGGCCTCCAGGCACTCCCAAGGGGCGAGCATGTCGAGGATGACGCGGTCGACGTCCGCGTCGGACAGGTTGTCCTGGAGGTCGCCGACGGTGAGCTGCCAGGCGGGGTGCGGGCCGCCGAAGTAGCGCTCCACGTTCTGCTGGGCGATCTCGGCGAAGTCCTCACGGCGCTCGTAGGAGTGCAGCATGCCCTGGTCGCCGATGGCGCGCAGCAGGAAGCTGCTGAGCGAGCCGGAGCCGACGCCCGCTTCCACGACGCGTGCGCCGGGGAAGATGTCGGCGAAGGCCAGGATCTGACCCGCGTCCTTGGGGTAGACCACGGCGGCGCCGCGGGGCATGGACAGGACGTAGTCGGGGAGCAGGGGGCGCAGCGCGAGGTAGGCGACGTTGCCGGTGGTGCGGACAACGCTGCCCTCGGGAGCACCGATCAGTTCGTCGTGCGGGAAGGAACCCTTGTGGGTGTGGAAATTCTTCCCGGCTTCGAGCGTGAACGTGTAGTGGCGGCCCTTGGGGTCGGTCAGCTGAACCTGGTCCCCGACCTTGAAGGGCCCGCGCCTGCGGGCGGCACCGGTCGGTTCGGACATGTGACCAGCCTACCGGCGTTTGCGGGGGCCGCCGACCACGCGCGCGTGCCTCAGTTGGGGCGGGCCATGGCCTTCACGAAGGCCCGCTCGACGTCGGCGGCGGACAGGACGCCGTAGATCTCGCCGGTCTCCTCGACCACGAGGTACTCGGTGGCGGGGGTGGCGCGCAGGGCGTCGAGGAGGTCCTCTCCGGCCAGTTCCGCGGAGACGCGCATGCCGTCGGTGAGGTCCTGGGCGAGGCCGCTGACGACGACCCAGGGGCGGCGGTGTTCGGGGACGCCGACGATGGCGGCCTCGCGGACGAGGGAGAGGGGCTGGCCGTCGGCGTCGACGACGACCAGGGCGCGGGCGCCGGCGGCGTTGGCACGGCGCAGGGCCTCGGAGAGCGGGGTGTTGGTCTCGACGGGGACCGCGCGGCGGGTGAGGTTGCGGGCGCGGAGTTCCGGGAGGTGTTCGCGCAGTCGGGCCATACGGAGGCTGTTGCCGGCGCCGGTCCAGATGATCGCGGCGAGGATCGCGGCGAGCAGGGCGTCGGTGACGGTGTCCATGCCGCTGATGTCCTCGGTGTTGGTGCCGAGGGCGCCGGTCTGGGTGAGCAGCGGGAGACCGATGAGGACGGAGACGGCGAGTGCGCGGCCGACCCAGGCGGCGGCGATGGTGCCGCTCATGGGCCTGCCGGTGATCTTCCAGACGACGGCGCGGAGCATGCGGCCGCCGTCGAGGGGCAGACCGGGCAGGAGGTTGAAGGCGGCCACGATGAGGTTGGAGACCATCAGCCCGGCGAGCAGGACGCCGGGGACGGTGCCGGGTTCGACGGGCAGCATGGCCAGGTAGAAGATGCCCGAGAGGATCAGCGAGAGCAGCGGGCCGACGAAGGCCAGCACGAACTCCCTGCCGGGGGTCTCGGCCTCCTTCTCGATCTCGGAGACACCGCCGAAGAACTGCAACTGGATGCGGCGGACCGGGAGTTTGAAGCGGAGGGCGGCGACGGTGTGGGCGAGTTCGTGCACGAGTACCGAGCCGTAGAAGGCCACCGCGAAGAAGAGGGCCACGAGGTAGCGGGCTGCGCCGAGCTCGGGCAGCACGCGGTCCAGCTGGCCGCCGAACACCCAGGTGATGAGCGCCGCGACGAGGAACCAACTGGGCGCCACGTACACGGGCACCCCGAAGGGCCGCCCCATCAGCAGCCCGCCGGGCGTCACCGCCAAGCAGGCGGCGGCGACGCTGATGAACTTCGCGTGGCACCGGCTGGATCGTGTCGATGCTCGTCCTCGGCGGCTACCTCCGCGTCCACCGCCAGCTGACGCGGACGGCCCTCGAGCGCGCCGAGCGCGCCGAACGCACCCGCGAGGAGGAGGCCCGCCGCCGC
>NZ_JBLTJC010000347.1:0-10818 GCF_048158785.1 Streptomyces colwelliae
GGGTGAGGGGGAGCGCCGAGTCCGCGTCGGCGTCCGCCAGTTGCCAGGAGTCGCCGTCCGGGGTGGGCACGACCCGGTCCAGCGTCACCGGGACCGCGTCCAGCCACGGGTCGTGCCGTAGCGCTTCCCCGTAGTGGACGGCGGCCTGAGCCGTCGTCACCCCCTGCGGCCGGGCCGTCGTGGGCGAGGGTGCCGCGAACTGCTCGCCCAGGGCCGCCCGGAGCTGCCCGGCGCCCGGGAAAGCGGACACCTCCGCGTCCAGGGCAAGCCCCATGGGCAGCGCCAGCTCGGGGGCGCGGCCCGCGGCGCCATAGGAGAGGAGGAGGGACGTGCGGCCCGACTCCGTGCCGTGGAGCCAGATTCTTCGGGTCGTCAGTTTCGGGTCCGTCGTGTCGTACTGGGCGAGGACCAGCCAGTGGTCGCGCAGGGGTGGGCCTTCCGGTGAGGCGGGCAGGCCGATGCGGGAACGGACCGTCGCCGCCAGGTCGTCGGGCAGTCCCTCGCGGCGCAGCCAGGCCTGGTCGAGGAGGTGGAGCAGCGCGCACTCCTCCAGCAGTCGGACCGGCCAGCCGGGTCCTGAGGACGGGATCGCCCCCAACTCCCTTGCCCGCGCGGCCAGTCCGGGCGCCTGGGCGTCGACCATGCGGGCCGCGGTCTCCTCCCACAAGCCGTACCCCGCCTGCTCCGCCGAGGCCAGGCCGGTGCGCAACAGGTCCGTCAGCCGCTGCTCCAACTCGCCCGCGCCCGCGGTGATCCGCTCGGCCCGGCGCTCCGCCCTGCGCCGCGCCGCCTCCGGATCAGCGGCGGCCGGGGAACCGGACGCCCCCGCCGCCCGCTTCTCCTCCGTCCGCTTCCGCCGCCCCGCCAGCCACTCCTCGGCCCAGCCCGGCGCCTGCCCCGACGGCACCGCGCCGTCCTCGCCCGCCCACAACAGCAGCAGCCCCAGCGCGTGCTTGCACGGGAACTTCCGGCTCGGACAACTGCACTTGTACGCCGGCCCCGCGGTGTCCGCGATGTCGACGACCGTCTGATACGGCTTGCTGCCACTGCCCTTGCACTGCCCCCACACCGTCCCCTCGTCAGAACTGCCCGCCTCGGACCACGGCCCCGCCGCCCCGAGCTTGCTTCCCGCTTTGCGTGACGCTGCGTCAGGCGCCAGTGCCAGCACCTGGTCAGCCGTCCAGCGCACCCCCTGCTGAGTCATGTCATCGAAGGTAGATCCCAGCACTGACAATCGGTCCGCGAGCGGTCCGGCCGCCAACCTCACGAGCACGTTTTCGCAGGTCAGAACGCATTGTCAGTGGGGTCGTGCAAGGTGGACACCAGATCCGAACCGGCCGAGCTGGAGGGGGCCTCAGCCATGACTGTGTCTGTAGAAACCACGCCTGAGCAAGCGCACGAGAAGCCGTCGGACGAGGCGTTGCGGCCGCATGCCGAGGACGCCTTCGCTGACGAACTCGCCGCGCTGGCCGCGCAGGACGACCGGCCGCGCCCGGTCCGCTGGAAGATGTCGCCGTGGGCGGTCGCCACCTATCTGCTCGGCGGCACGCTGCCGGACGGCACGGTGATCACACCGAAGTACGTCGGCCCGCGCCGCATCGTCGAGGTCGCCGTCACCACCCTCGCCACCGACCGCGCCCTGCTCCTGCTCGGCGTGCCCGGCACCGCGAAAACCTGGGTGTCCGAGCACCTCGCGGCGGCGGTCAGCGGCGACTCGACCCTGATCGTGCAGGGCACCGCCGGCACTCCGGAGGAGGCGATCCGGTACGGCTGGAACTACGCGCAACTGCTCGCCAACGGCCCGAGCCGCGACGCCCTCGTGCCCAGCCCCGTCATGCGGGCCATGGCCGAGGGGATGACCGCGCGCGTCGAGGAGCTGACCCGTATCCCGGCCGACGTACAGGACTCGCTGATCACGATCCTGTCGGAAAAGACGCTGCCGATACCGGAATTGGGGCAGGAGGTGCAGGCGGTCCGCGGCTTCAACCTGATCGCCACGGCCAACGACCGCGACCGCGGCGTCAACGACCTCTCCAGCGCCCTGCGCCGCCGTTTCAACACGGTGGTGCTGCCGCTGCCGGAGAGCGCGGACGCCGAGGTAGAGATCGTCGCCCGTCGTGTGGACCAGATCGGCCGCTCCCTCGACCTGCCCGCGGTGCCCGAGGGCGTCGACGAGATCCGCCGGGTGGTGACCGTCTTCCGCGAACTGCGCGACGGGATCACGGCCGACGGGCGGACGAAGCTGAAGTCGCCCAGCGGCACCCTGTCCACGGCCGAGGCGATCTCCGTCGTCACCAACGGGCTTGCCCTGGCAGCCCACTTCGGCGACGGACTGCTGCGGCCGAGCGATGTCGCCGCGGGCATCCTCGGCGCCGTCGTCCGGGATCCGGCGGCCGACCGGGTCATCTGGCAGGAGTACCTGGAGGCGGTCGTCCGCGAGCGCGACGGCTGGAAGGACTTCTACCGGGCCTGCCGGGAGGTGAGCGCGTGAGCGACACCAGGGGGCTGGTCGACGACGACTCCGCGTGGAGTTGGAGTTGGAGTTGGAACGGGATCCGGAGGGGAGGGGGACGACGTGGCAGGGACTGAGGAGGGCCGGGGCGCCGGGCCGCTGTTGCTCGGGGTGCGGCATCACGGGCCCGGTTCGGCGCGGGCCGTGCGGGCGGCGTTGGACGCGGACCGGCCGCGGGTCGTCCTGATCGAAGGGCCGCCGGAGGCCGACGCGTTGATCCCGCTGGCCGCCGACGAGGACATGCGGCCGCCGGTCGCGCTCCTCGCCCACGCCGTGGACGAACCGGGCCGCTCGGCGTTCTGGCCGCTGGCCGAGTTCTCCCCGGAATGGGTCGCGATCCGCTGGGCCCTGGAACACGAGGTCCCGGCCCGCTTCATCGACCTCCCGGCCACGCACACGCTGGCGTGGGGGAAGGAGGATGCCGAGGGCGAGTTGACGGGGGAGGAGCAGCCGCCGGACCCAACTGCCGAGACCCCGTCCGACGAAACCCCGTCCGAGGAGACCCCTTCCGCCTCGGACATCCGCGTCGATCCCCTCGCCGTCCTCGCCGAGGCCGCCGGCTACGACGATCCCGAGCGCTGGTGGGAGGACGTCGTAGAGCACCGGGGTGTGGGGGAGCGGGACGCGTTCGCGCCGTTCACCGCGCTGGAGGAGGCGATGGGGGCGCTGCGCGAGACGTACGGGGTCGGCGGGCACGAGCGGGATCTCGTGCGGGAGGCGTACATGCGGCTCCAAGTGCGGTCCGCGCAGCGGGAGTTCGAGGACGACGTGGCCGTGGTGTGCGGGGCCTGGCATGTGCCCGCGCTGCGGCAGAAGGCCGCCGTCGCCGCGGACCGCGCGCTGCTGAAGGGGCTGCCCAAGGTCAAGGCCGATCTGACCTGGGTGCCGTGGACGCATCGCCGGCTGTCCCGGGCCAGCGGTTACGGCGCGGGCATCGACTCGCCGGGCTGGTACGGCCATCTGTTCGGCGCGCCGGACCGGCCGGTCGAGCGGTGGATGACCAAGGTGGCGGGGCTGTTCCGGGAGGAGGACCGGATCGTCTCCCCGGCCCATGTCATCGAGGCCGTGCGGCTGGCGGAGACGCTCGCGGTGATGCGCGGCCGTCCGTTGCCGGGGCTCGGTGAGACCACCGACGCGGTGCGCGCGGTGATGTGCGAGGGCTCGGACGTCCCGTTGTCGCTGGTGCACGACCGGCTCGTCGTCGGGGATGTGCTGGGCGAGGTGCCGCCGGGTGCGCCCGCCGTGCCCTTGCAGCGCGACCTCGACCGGTCGCAGCGCAGGCTGCGGATCAAACCGGAGGCGCTGGAGCGGGAGTTGGAGCTCGACCTGCGCAAGGAGACCGACGCCGGGCGCAGCAGGCTGCTGCACCGGTTGCGGCTGCTGCGGATCGAATGGGGCGAGCCGGTCGCCTCGCGGGGAAGCACGGGTACGTTCCGGGAGACCTGGCGGCTGCGCTGGGAGCCGGAGTTGGCGGTGCGGGTCGCCGAGGCCGGGGTGTGGGGGACCACGGTGCTCGCGGCGGCGAACGCGAAGGCGGAGGCGGACGCGATCGGGGCGCAGAGCCTCGCCGACGTCACCGCACTCGCCGAGCACTGCCTGCTGGCCGAACTCCCGGACGCGCTCCCCGTGGTGATGAAGGTCCTCGCCGACCGCGCGGCCCTCGACACGGACGTCGGCCATCTCGCCCAGGCGCTGCCCGCCCTGGTCCGTTCACTGCGCTACGGCGATGTACGCGGCACCGACACCGCCGCGCTGACGGAGGTCGCGGCGGGCCTCGCCGAGCGGGTCTTCGTCGGGCTGCCGCCGGCCTGCGCGGCCCTCGACACGGATGCCGCGGAGGAGATGCGGCGGCATGTGGACGCGGTGCACGGGGCGGTGGCGCTGCTCGGCGATGCCCCTGGGGCCGGGCGAGGGGAGGCCCCCGGGCCTGGCGACGCCTCCGCACAGGATGACGGCGCGGCCTCTCGGCCCAGGCACGCTGATGCCTCCCGACCAGAGCAGGGCAACGCCCCCGCCCTCGGCCCCCGCGACCTGCGCGGTCGCTGGCGCGCAGTCCTCCGCACCCTCTCCGCGCGGGACACCGTGCCGGGTGTCATCCGGGGGCGTGCCGTACGACTCCTGCTGGACGAAGGGGAGTTGGGGCCGGACGAGGCGGCCCGGCTGATGGGGCTGGTGCTCTCGCCCGGGACGCCGCCGGCGGACGCGGCCGCGTGGATCGAGGGCTTTGTCGGCGGCGGGGGCGGGCTGCTGCTCGTGCACGACGAGCGGCTGCTCGGGCTGGTGGACGCGTGGCTGACCGGAGTGCCGGCGGAGGCGTTCACCGACGTACTGCCGTTGCTGAGGCGAACGTTCTCGTCGTACGAGCCGGGGGTGCGCAAGACGCTCGGTGAGTTGGTGCGGCGCGGAACGGGGAAGCAGGTGGGTACGGCGGCGACGGCGGCCGGGATACCCGGGTTCGGGGCGGAGTTGGACGCCGGGCGCGCGGACGCGGTCGTGCCGGTGCTGCGGCTGCTGTTGGGGCTGGACGACAACGAGCTTGTGGGGGTGGCGGGATGACGAGCGGAAACGGCAGGCAGAGCAAGGGAAGGCCGGGGGAGAGGGTTCAACCGGCCCGTGCCGGTGGGGGCGTGGACCGCCCGGTGACGGCCGTGCGGGTCGTACCGCTGTGGGAAGGGCTGCGTACGGCGGGGGTGCGCGGATGACGGCCGAGGCGGTCGCGGCCGGCGGGGTCGCGGACCCCGGGCCGGAGCGGTTGCGGCGGTGGCGGCTGGTGCTCGGGGGTGATGCAGCCGACGGCACCGGGTGCGAGCTGTCCGGGCAGGACGCCGCGATGGACGGGGCGCTGGCCGCGTTGTACGGCAGGCAGGACAAGGGGCGGGCGGCCAAGGACCGTTCGGCGGGGCTAGGGGCGTCGGCGCCGTCCGTCGCGCGCTGGCTCGGGGACATCCGGACGTACTTCCCGTCCTCCGTCGTCCAGGTCATGCAGCGCGACGCCATCGACCGGCTCGGGCTGTCCGCGCTGCTCCTCGAACCGGAGATGCTGGAGGCGGTCGAGGCCGACGTGCACCTCGTCGGCACGTTGCTCTCCCTCAACAAGGCGATGCCGGAGACCACGAAGGAGACGGCGCGGGCGGTCGTCCGCAAGGTCGTCCAGGATCTGGAGAAGCGGCTCGCCTCCCGCACCCGGGCCACCCTCACCGGCGCGCTCGACCGCAGCGCCCGTATCAACAGGCCGCGCCACCACGACATCGACTGGAACCGCACGATCGCGGCCAACCTCAAGCACTACCTGCCCGAGTACCGGACGATCGTGCCGGAGCGGCTGATCGGATACGGGCGCGCGTCCCAGTCCGTGAAGAAGGAGGTCATCCTCTGCATCGACCAGTCCGGGTCGATGGCGGCGTCCGTCGTCTACGCCTCCGTGTTCGGCGCGGTACTGGCGTCCATGCGGTCGATCAACACCCGGCTCGTCGTCTTCGACACGGCGGTCGTCGACCTCACCGACCAGCTCGACGACCCGGTGGACGTGCTCTTCGGGACCCAGCTCGGCGGCGGTACGGACATCAACAGGGCGCTCGCGTACTGCCAGTCGCAGATCACCCGGCCCGCCGAGACGGTCGTCGTGCTGATCAGCGACCTCTACGAAGGGGGCATCCGGAACGAGATGCTGAAGCGGGTCGCGGCGATGAAGGCGTCGGGGGTGCAGTTCGTGACCCTGCTCGCGCTGTCCGACGAGGGCACGCCCGCCTACGACCGCGAACACGCCTCCGCGCTCGGCGCGTTGGGGGCACCCGCCTTCGCCTGTACGCCCGACCTGTTCCCGGAGGTGATGGCGGCGGCGATCGAGAAGCGGCCGTTGCCGATACCGGACACCGCGTGACGAACAGGCATCGGCAATTGTGACGAACTGCCTTGCGCAGTAGGGGGCTTGCGCGTTCTCGGGAGGGCCGTGCAAGGATCGACGCCTCATGAACTGGCCCGCCGCACTGCCCGGTGCCGCTCTGCGCGTGACGCGTACGGCGGTTGGGCGGCGTGTGCTGCAACTGGCGCTGCTGGTAGGCGGGTTGTGCGCGCTCGGGTTGTTGTGCGGGGGACAGGCGCAGGCGGCGGACGGGGGCACGGGGCAGCGGCCGGTGATTCCGGGGGTGGCTCCGGTCTCCACCGAGGCGGTCAAGCCGGTTCCGGTTCCTGTCCGGGTTTCGGTTCCTGTTCTCGCCCCGGTGCTGGCTCCGGTCCCGGACACCGTGGAGCGGGTCGTGCGGCCCGTGACTGACGTCGTGACTGACGTGGTGGCGAAGACGGTGACAGAGGTGTTGGCCGAGGCACCTTCGCTGCCCACTTTGCCTACGCTGCCCACGTTGCCCTCGGCCCCCGTGGTGCCGAGTCAGCCGGTGGTTCCGGTGCCGTCGTCTCCGGCGCACACCGCGCCGGTGCCGGCGCCCGTCCGGTCCGCCCCGCAGCCTTCGGGCGGTGGGCATCGCTCGGATGCGAGACCGGCCGAGGTGACAGCAGGCGTGGGCGCCACGTACGGGCCGCGCTTCGTCGCGGACACCGCCGATGAGTCCGGCGCCGTAGGACATGCGGTCGTCGTACGGCACGCCTCGTCGGCCTGTGCCGGAGCCACCCCCACCCAGCGCCCGGCACCCACCGGCGACACCGATGGCGCGGACAACGGGTCGTCGCGGCACTGTGACGCGCATGCCGTGACGTTGGACAACCGGGTGCAGGTGCGGATCGTGCCCGGTGCCGCCGCGCGTGCGGACGCGGGCGAGACGCGGGACAGGTACCGGGACGTTCCCGTTTTCCCAGGCTAGGCAGGGCCCTTCCGGCAGTTGAGCTGCCTGGAATGTCGCCATGTCCCTATTTCTGTCATGCCTGAGGAACCGACGTACGCATGAGCACGAACAGCATCGACACCACCCCCTCCGAACTCCGACGACGCCTCGTCGACGCCAAGGTCTCCGTCCCGAGGGGGTCCAGGGTCAGGGCTGCCGCCGCCATCCAGGGCGCTCAGGCCGCACGCACTGTCTGCGCCCAGAGCGGCCTCGCGCCGCAGCCGCGCCGGATCCGGCACTGGGAGTGACCGACTCCGTGAGGCAGTGACCCCCGGACGGCCGAATGCCGTCGGTCTGTCTGGAGTCCGTCTCACGGTATGGGGTCCCGCCGGGCCAGCCCCAACCCGGCGGGACCCCGCCCGAACGGCCAGCTCGAAGGCCCGTTCGAAAGAACTGCCCGAACGCCCCGTACGCGGCACTCCGTGTCACGAAAACCGGCATCATGTGACAGGTATCACCGCTCAGGTGTGACCCTCGATTTAGGGGCCCTCTGCAACCAGCGATAACCTGCGAGACGGACATGCCGCGCGCTCGGTCACCGTGTGCGCCTCCCTTGTGACAGCGGACGTCACGTTGCCCTTCGCGGCACGCCCACGCATCCAACGAACCGCGATATCACTGAGGACGGAAGCGCGTGGACCTGTTCGAGTATCAGGCGAGGGACCTCTTCGCCAAGCACGATGTACCGGTGCTGGCCGGTGAAGTCATCGACACGCCTGAGGCGGCCCGCGCAGCCACCGAGCGGCTCGGTGGCAAGTCCGTCGTCAAGGCCCAGGTGAAGGTCGGCGGCCGTGGCAAGGCCGGTGGCGTGAAGCTCGCCGCCACCCCGGACGAGGCCGTCGCGCGTGCGACGGACATCCTCGGCATGGACATCAAGGGCCACACGGTCCACAAGGTGATGATCGCCGAGACCGCGCCCGAGATCGTCGAGGAGTACTACGTCTCGTACCTCCTCGACCGCACCAACCGCACCTTCCTCGCCATGGCGTCCGTCCAGGGCGGCGTGGAGATCGAGGTCGTCGCGGAGGAGAACCCCGAGGCCCTCGCGAAGGTCCCGGTCGACGCCAACGAAGGTGTCTCGATCGAGAAGGCCCGTGAGATCGTCGCGCAGGCGAAGTTCCCGGCCGACGTCGCCGAGCAGGTCGCCGAGATCCTGGTGACGCTGTGGGACACCTTCATCAAGGAGGACGCCCTCCTCGTCGAGGTCAACCCCCTCGCGAAGGTCGCCTCCGGCAAGGTCATCGCCCTCGACGGCAAGGTCTCGCTGGACGAGAACGCCGAGTTCCGCCAGCCGGACCACGCGGCCCTTGAGGACAAGGACTCCGCCAACCCGCTTGAGGCGGCGGCCAAGGCCAAGAACCTCAACTACGTCAAGCTCGACGGCGAGGTCGGCATCATCGGCAACGGCGCGGGTCTCGTCATGAGCACCCTCGACGTCGTCGCGTACGCCGGTGAGAACCACGGCGGCGTGAAGCCGGCCAACTTCCTCGACATCGGCGGCGGCGCGTCCGCGGCCGTGATGGCGAACGGCCTGGAGATCATCCTGGGCGACCCCGACGTCAAGTCGGTCTTCGTCAACGTCTTCGGCGGCATCACCGCGTGCGACGAGGTCGCCAACGGCATCGTCCAGGCGCTGCAGCTGCTCGCGGACAAGGGCGAGGAAGTCACCAAGCCCCTCGTCGTCCGTCTCGACGGCAACAACGCTGAGCTGGGTCGCAAGATCCTCTCCGACGCCAACCACCCGCTGGTCCAGCGCGTGGACACCATGGACGGCGCGGCCGACAAGGCCGCCGAGCTCGCGGCTGCGAAGTAAGGGACGAGGGACAAAACAGCCATGGCTATCTTCCTCACCAAGGACAGCAAGGTCATCGTCCAGGGCATGACCGGCTCCACGGGCATGAAGCACACCAAGCTCATGCTGGCCGACGGCACCAACATCGTCGGTGGCGTCAACCCCCGTAAGGCCGGCACGTCCGTCGACGTCGACGGCACCGAGATCCCGGTCTTCGGCACGGTCGCCGAGGCGATCGAGAAGACGGGCGCGAACGTATCCGTCCTCTTCGTACCGCCGGCCTTCTCCAAGGCCGCCGTGGTCGAGGCGATCGACGCCGAGATCCCGCTCGCGGTCGTCATCACCGAGGGCATCGCCGTCCACGACTCCGCCGCCTTCTGGGCGTACGCGAAGTCGAAGGGCAACAAGACCCGCATCATCGGCCCGAACTGCCCCGGTCTCATCACCCCGGGCCAGTCGAACGCCGGCATCATCCCGGGCGACATCACCAAGCCGGGCCGTATCGGCCTGGTCTCGAAGTCCGGCACGCTGACGTACCAGATGATGTACGAGCTGCGTGACATCGGCTTCTCGTCCGCCGTCGGTATCGGTGGCGACCCGGTCATCGGCACCACGCACATCGACGCGCTCGCCGCGTTCGAGGCGGACCCCGACACCGACCTGATCGTCATGATCGGTGAGATCGGTGGCGACGCGGAGGAGCGGGCCGCGGACTTCATCGCGAAGAACGTGACGAAGCCGGTCGTCGGTTACGTCGCGGGCTTCACCGCGCCCGAGGGCAAGACGATGGGCCACGCCGGTGCCATCGTCTCCGGTTCCTCCGGTACGGCTGCCGCGAAGAAGGAGGCCCTTGAGGCCGCGGGCGTCAAGGTCGGCAAGACGCCGACCGAGACGGCCAAGCTCGCCCGCGAGATCCTGGCCGGCTGAGTTACCTGGCTTCACGTTGATGGGCTCGCTCCGTGGGTTGGAGCGAGCCCATCGATGCGTTGTCGGTCGGGTGCGGGTGCGTCGTGGCTGGTCGCGCAGTTCCCCGCGCCCCTTAAAAGCAGGTCGGCTGAAACGGGGTCGTCTTTTAGGGGCGCGGGGAACTGCGCGACCAGCCCCCACCGGGCCGCAGCCGACGACCTACCGACTCAGCGGTGCCAGCCTCTCCGGACCGCTCGTCATCCCGCTCCGCAACCGGTCCCGAAGAGCAACCTCTTCCTCGGACAAGGAACCCTGCACCACCCGCGCCGGCACCCCCTCCACCCGTTCCCCCAACGGCACCGGCGCCTCGTAATGCGTGGGCGCAACCCGCAGCGTGAACGTCGTCGCGCCGATGATCGCGACGGTGAACGCGATCGCCGCCCGGGTCCAGAACACGGTCCGGCGTTCGCCGACGAAACGGACCGTCGGCGGTTTGGCCGCGTGCAGCCGTCCGGTGGAGGCCAGTTCGGTCAGCCTCCGGTGCAGCTCGGTGGGGTCGGACAGGTCCGGGAGCCGCGCGGCAAGCGCCTCGCGCGCGTGCAGCAGCCGGTTCGCCGCCGCCGGCGTGCTCGCCTCCGTCTCCGCCGCGGTCTCCGCGAGACCGAGCCCGACCCCGTCGTAGAGGAGGAGCGTGCGGCGGTACGACGGCGGGAGCTTGAGGAGTGCCGTCAGCAGGGTGCGGTCGGCGGAGTCCGGGGGCGGGGGTTCCGGGT
>NZ_JBLTJC010000348.1:0-10780 GCF_048158785.1 Streptomyces colwelliae
CGAAGCAGGCTTCCCGCTTAGATTCTTTCAGCGGTTACCCCTCCCGAACGTAGCCAACCAGCCATGCCCTTGGCAGAACAACTGGCACACCAGAGGTTCGTCCGTCCCACGCAGCCCAGGTCGCATCCCGACCGTCCCCGCCGACACCCTTCCCCTGACCGCGTTCAGCCCGGACGGCACCCGGTTCGCGTACGGCGTCTCGGCGCCCGGGAGGGAAGCGGTGGCGCAGCCGTTCGAGGTGTGGGACGTGCCGCGGGGGAGATCCCTCGCGACCCTGGACCTGCCGGGCGATGCCGTCATCGCACTCACGCTCGGCCCGAGCGCGCACCACTCCCTCTACGCCGTGCGCACCTCCGGCATCGGCCAACTCGCCGACGAGACATGGGACTTCGCGCGCAGACGCAGGACCGCGGTCCTGACCGGCGTCACGGGCAGCCACCTCGCCGTCCGCCCGGACGGCGGCCTGCTCGTCGGCGAGGGCAGGGTCGCCCGCCCGCCCTCGGGCCGGTCCGTGGGGCAGGACCTCGTGCAGGGCGACGAGATCGGCGCGCCGGCGTTCACCGCGGACGGTTCCACGCTCGCGGTCGGCGACCAGTCGGGCCGGGTCGACCTGTGGGACGGAAGGCTGCGCCACCGCGAGGGCGTCCTGCGCAACGTGTTCCCCGCCCCGACCGGCACCGCTCCGACCGGCACCGCCCCGGAAGGCGTCTCGGCCGTCGCCTTCAGCCCCGACGGCCGCACTCTCGCGGTCGGCGGTGCGGGCGGCAGCCTCCAGCTCTGGGACGTGGCCACCCAACAGCCGCTCAGCAGCGCCCCGTTGACGACCCCGGGCGAGGCGATCACGTCCCTCGCCTTCAGCCCGGACGGCACCACGGTCTACGCCGGCAGCGCCCATGTCCCGCTCCAGCGCTACGCCGTGGACCCGGACCGGGCCCTGGCACGGGTCTGCGCGAGGACGGGGAACGCGGAGCTGACGCGGGCGCAGTGGCGGACGTACGTGCCGGACGCGCCGTACCGCCGTATCTGCTGATCCGGCCGCTCCTCACCCGTACGGCCCAGCTCACGCGGCCACGCCCGTACGGCGCTGCTCCACTGATGAATAACAACAAGGGGGCCGGTCGTACCCACTAGGACCCACCGAAGGAAGTGCCGCCCATGGCTGTTCCCGAAGCCAACCTCGCCATCAACTTCACCCAGGGGCTGAACGACGCCTGGTCGAAGGTCGCGCAGTTCGTGCCGAAGCTCGTCGGTTTCCTGATCATCCTGGCCATCGGCTGGTTCGTGTCGAAGATGATCGCCCGCGTCCTGGACCGGGTGCTGCGCAAGGTCGGCTCGGAGAAACTCTCCGAACGGGCCGGTACGGAACGGTACTTGCGGGACTCCAAGTACGACATGACCGGCATCGTCTGCAAGATCGTGTACTACGCGCTGATGCTGATCACCCTCCAGCTCGCGCTCGGCGTCTTCGGCGCCAACCCGGTCAGCACGATGATCAACGGCATCGTCGCCTGGCTCCCGCGCGGCATCGTCGCGGTCGTCCTGGTCGTCGTCGCGATGGCCATCGCCAACGCGGTCCGGGGCATCGTGGGCAGCGCCCTCTCCTCCATGTCGTACGGCAAGATGCTCGCGACCATCGTCTGGGCCTGCATCATGGCGCTCGGCGTGATCGCGGCCCTCGGCCAGGCGGGCATCGCCACCTCGGTCACCCAGCCGGTGCTCTACGCGGCCCTCGCGACCGTGGCCGGCATCTTGATCGTCGGCGTCGGCGGCGGCATGATCACCCCGATGCGCCAGCGCATGGAGCGCATGCTGATGGCCGCGGAACGCGAGACCACCAATGCGAAGGGCAGCCTCACGGCCTACCAGTCGGGCCGCCAGGACGCGATGACCAACCAGCCGGTCCGCGAGCGCACGGACATGGGGACGGGCATGGGCACGGACATGGGGACGGACTCGCGGCGGGACGACATGCCGGGGTCGTCCGGCATGTAGCGCGACGTGAGTGCAGGTGAGGGCCGTGATCCCGAGTTGATTCCGGAGTTGATTCGCCTTTCGGGCGGGACTGTCCGATCAACTCCGCGGCGATGACGATCGGAGGCGTTGCCACCCGTGGCGGGCGGCAACGCCGACCGACGTATCGACGAGGAGAACGACCATGAAGGTTTTCCCGCGCGGCCGCCGACGACTGGCTCTGCTGGCGCCCGCTCTCGCCCTGGTGCTCATTCCCGTCTCCACGGGGACCGCCAGCGCCAACTCCAGCCCCGGCTGGGGCGACGACAAGCCGGACGTGCTGGCCGGCTGCAACCACCACGGCGATGTCCGCTGGCCGAGGTCGTGCCAGTACCACGAGGTCAACGCCTGGACCGCGCTCGGCAAGCGGCACCAGGCCAGCAACGTGGTCGGGAACTGCGGGGGCACCGACAACGGCACGTACGCCGTGACCTACAGCTACGCGACGAACAGCTCGTACTCCTACGAGCAGGGCCAGAGCATCGAGGTCAGCGCGGGACTCTCGGACACCTTCGAGGCGGGCATGTCCGCCAGCTCGTCGTCCTCCGAGACCTGGACCCTGGGCAACACCCGCACCGCGACCAGCACCATCACCAACACGATCCGCCCCGGCTACAAGGGCGCGTACTGGTTCGCGCCCTGGGTCCGCCACTCGGTGGGCTGGATCGAGGCGCACTACGGCAAGCGCACGAACGGCCACTACTACTGGTACTACCCGGGCCAGGGCTCCTCGGGCATCCACATCGACACGCCCGTCGCGTGGTCGGACGGCTCCCTGAAGGGCGAGCTGTACTGGGCCACGTGGAAGTGCTGAACCCGCGCCGCTCGGTGAACCGGACGGGGCCCGGCCGCGCCGGCCGGGCTCGCGTTCGCGGCGACGGCAGGCGTTACCCGCGCGAGGACGTGATGCTTCCGCCGGAGTGAGCGGAGTGGGACGTGTGGTGTTCGGCCGGCTGGCCCGCGGCCTTGGCCGGGCTCGCCGCGGCCGCTCCGATCAGGGCGGCGACAGCGATGACGGCGGCGCAGAATCCTCTGACGTAACGCGCGGACATACCTACCTCGCAACGACAGTGACAGCGACAACTACGGCGACGACAGCGATGAGTTAAGCACGCTTAATGCGTGCCTAACTTAGAGGGTCGGAGTGCGCAACGGGAAGGGCTTCAGGGCGAGTTGAGTCACCGGAAACCCTTTTTCAGTCACCGTGGCGCTGCTCGGGGAGCAGCCCGTGCCGGTGCACCAGCCAGCTGATGGCGGTCAGCCTGCACACCGCGTAGTCGTGGCCGACCGGCTCCCGCCAGTCCAGCTCCGCGAGCGCGTCCAGGAAGCCGAGCGCGTAGTCCGTGAGGTCGGCGTGGTCCGGGGGCGGGGGCATCAGGTCCGGGCCGCCCGCCGCGAGGCGTTCGCGCAGTTCAGCCACATGCTGGTCCACCGCGGCCACGAAGGCGGGCTCGAACGCGAACTCCGCGAAGCGCGGCGCGTACGAGTCGCTGATCTTGGCCAAAGGGGACATTTCTCCACCGTACGTTACGAGCGTTATGGAGAGTTCGTGATTCTCATCACCTGGGCGGCGTCAAGTAGTTACTCTCGGCGACAGGCCGGTAACTACTCGGAGGTGACTGTCGCATGGTCCACGTTCGCCAACTCGACCCGAGCGCATCCCCGTTGGACTACTTCGGCTATGAATGCCGTCGGTTGAGGGAAGCGGCGGGTCTCACGCTGGAGGGCCTCGGCAAGATCCTCTACTGCACCGGCTCGCTCATCGGGCAGATCGAGACGGCCCAGAAGGTCCCGACCCGGAACTTCGCCGAACGCCTCGACGCCGCGTTCATGACGGACGGGTCCTTCACCCGCATGATCGGCATGGTTCTGCGGAGCCAACTCCCCAACTGGTTCCAGGCGTTCGCCGACATGGAGGCGAAGGCCGCGTACATCTCCACGTATCAGTGCCAGGTGGTCTACGGCCTTCTCCAGACCCCGGAGTATGCGGCGGCACTGGTGGCCGTCGAAAACCCGGACATGGTCGAGGAGTTGGTCGCGGCGCGCATGGAGCGGCAGCGCATCCTGGAGAAGAAGCAGCCGCCTGCGGTGTGGGTCGTCATCGACGAGGCCGTGCTGCTCCGCGAGGTCGGTGGCCGCGAGGTCATGCGCAAACAACTCGCACGCTTGGTGAGCTACCGGAAGAACCCTTGGGTCCATATTCAGGTGCTGCCGTTCTCCGTGGGCGTGCACGCCGGGATGGTGGGCTCCTTTACCGTCCTGCGCTTCGATGACGACCCTGACATCCACTACTCCGAGGGCTACGACCAGGCGCACATGACCGCCAACCCGGAAGTCATCAGGGAGCGCTCGGTCGGATACGCTCGCTTGCAGGCCGATGCCCTCTCGGTAGAGGACTCCGCCGACCTGATCGCGCGCGTGATGGAGGAACGTTATGGAGACCGGGCGGAAGACGTGGCGTAAGTCCAGCTACAGCAGCACCAATGGCGGCGAATGCGTCGAGTGCGCCCCCATCGGCGCTACGGCGTGGCGTAAGTCGTCCTTCAGCGGCAGCAACGGCGGTGACTGCGTAGAGGTCGCTACCGGTGCCCCCTGCGTCGCGATCCGTGACTCCAAGAACCCCGGCGGAGCAGTTGTCACCATCAACCGCGCCCACTTCGAGGAATTCATCAACTCGCTCTCCGTGTAACTGAGTTACTCGCCAGTCTGTAACTCGGCTTACTGGCATGATTAATGCATGGTGAGACGGGACGACCCGGAAGTCATCGGGCGCAGGGTCCAGCAGTTGCGGCACGAACGCGGGCTCACCCAGCGGCAGTTGGCCGAGCCCGCCTATACGCCCGCGTACATCTCCACGCTTGAGGCCGGCCGGGTCCGCCCCTCCGACGACGCGCTGCGCCACCTCGCCGGCCGACTCGGCGTCGCCTACGAGGAGTTGGCGACCGGCCGCCCCGCCCACCTCGCCACCGAACTGCGCCTGCGCCTGACCGAGGCCCAACGCACCCTGGCCACAGGGGAGTCGGAGGAGGCCACCGAGCAGTACGCCGGTCTCCTCGCGGAGGCGGAGACCCTCGGGCTCGCGGACGAGGAGGCGGTGGCGCTGCTGGGGCTGGGCGAATGCGGCCTCGACACCGGTGACTTGACCGCCGCCCGCCTGTACTTCGAGCGCGCCGAGCACCGACTGGCCGACGAGCCACTCCCGTCCCGCGTCCCGGCCATCCGGGGCCGTGCGGTTGCCCACTACCTCACCGGTGAACTCCGTTACGCCGTCTACCTGTTGGAGTCCACCCTCGACGAGCTGAACCGGGGTGGCCTGCACGACCCGGATGCCCTGCTGCTGCTCTACGCGAGTGCGATAGGGCCGTACATGGACATGGGTGCGCACGCGAGGGCGGCCCAGGCGGCCGAGCTGGCGCTCGCGCTCGCGCCGCAGGTCGCGGACCCGGCGCTGCTCGCGCGCATGCACCGGTCGGTGGCGCGGACGCTGATAGCGGAGGGCAAGGTTGCCGAGGCAGACGCCTCCCTCGCCAAGGCCGCCGATCTGTACCGGCAGCTCCAGTTCCGTACCGAACTCGCCAACTGCCACTGGATGCGCGGCTACGTCTACGCCCAGGACGGCGAACTGGAGCGCGCCGAGGTCGAGTTGAGGCAGGCGCTGGCCATGCTGACGGCGAAGCGCGCGGCCCTCTACAGCAGCCAGGTCGCCGTCGAGCTGGCCGACGTACTCCACAAACGCGGCAAGTCCGACGAGGCCGCCGCCCTCCTCCACGACGTCCTCAGCGACCTCAGCTCCGAACGCGGCGCCCTGCACTCCGCCGCCGCGCACCGCCTCCTCGGCATCATCGCCGAGGACGCCCGCGACACCGACGCGGCCGAGGAGCACTACGTCCGCGCCCTCAGCCTGCTGGAACGCGCGGGCGCCGTCGGCGACCTGGCCGACCTGTGCCGCATGCTCGGCGACCTGCTGCGCCGTACCGGCCGGGTGGAGGCGGCCCTGGACGCCTACCGCACCGGACTCGGCCACCGCACCGCCCCCGGCACGACGACCCTCGGCCCGGCCCCCGCACAGCCTCCTCTTTGACAAATCGGGGATACCGCACAGCGCCGACGGTTACCGTGCGACGGACGAGTCGTAGCGGTAGTGGTGCGAAACGGGATGAGACAGGCGCGTGCGCGTGCAGAACGAACGGACCGTGGTCGACGGCCTGCGCCTGGCCGTACGCGCCATGGTCTACGCGGTCATCGGCGGCGCGGCGCTGATCGCGATCGCGACAGTCGTCTCCGTCCTCGGCCCGATGGTCGCGATCGACCTGTACACCCCGGCGGTGGCGGCCTGGTGGACGGTCTTCACGGCGGTCGCCGTCCAGGGCGTCCCCTTCCTGCTGCTGGGCACGGTGGTGTCGGCGGCGATCGGCGCGTTCGTCCCCGAGCGGGTGTTCACCAAGCTCCTCCCTCGCAACCAGGCCCTCGCGGTCCCCATCGCGGGCGCGGCGGGAGTGGTCCTCCCCGGCTGCGAATGCGCGTCGGTACCGGTGGCCAGCAGCCTGATGCGGCGGGGCGTGGCTCCGGCCGCCGCACTGGCCTTCCTGCTGTCGGCCCCGGCGATCAACCCGGTTGTCCTGGTGGCCACTTCGATCGCCTTCCCGGGTCAGCCGAAGATGGTGCTGGGCCGCCTGATCGCCTCCCTCGCGACGGCGGTCGTGATGGGCTGGCTGTGGGCGAGATTCGGCCGTGAGGAGTGGCTGCGCCTCCCGAAGCGCACGCAGGCGGCTGCTTCGTCCCCCACGGGTGTGAAGGCCTTCGTCGCCGGGTTGCAGCACGACTTCCTGCACGCGGGCGGCTTCCTGGTGCTGGGCGCGGCCGCGGCGGCGACCTTCAACATCGCCGTACCGCGCTCGATCCTGGACATCTTCACGGGTTCGTCCTGGCTGTCCCTCCTGCTGCTGGCCTTCCTGGCGGTCGTGCTGTGCGTGTGCAGCGAGGCGGACGCCTTCGTCGCGGCCTCCCTGAGCGGCTTCTCGCCCGCGGCGAAACTGGCGTTCATGGTGGTGGGCCCGATGGTCGACCTGAAACTGATCGCGCTCCAGGCGGGTACGTTCGGCCGCTCCTTCGCCTTCCGATTCTCCTCGACGACCTGGGTGGTGGCCGTGACGAGCAGCACGCTGGTGGGGTGGTGGCTCCTGTGAGGCGCTACGGCTCGGCGGTCCTCCTGCTGCTGGTGGGCGGGGCGGTCCTACGGATCTCACTCTTCAGCGAGCTGTATCTGCGGTACGTGCAGGCGGCGTTGCGGCCGTACCTGATCGTGTCCGGGGCGCTGCTGATCCTGCTGGGTCTGGCGGCGGCCGTACGAGGAATGCGGCACCGGCAGCACGAGGAGCACGACGACCACGAGGAGGAGGAAGGGGAGGAGGAAGCGGGGGACGAGCACGGCCACTCCCATTCCCACTCGCACGCGCACGGCGGCCCCCGTATCGCCTGGCTGCTGACCCTCCCCGCCCTCGCCCTGCTCCTCTTCCCGCCCCCGGCGCTGGGCTCGTACAGCGCGTCGCGCGAGGAGGCACAACGGGCGGCGCAGGGCGTGGGCAGCTTCTCGGCGCTTCCCGCCGGGAGCCCGCTGGACATCTCGGTCGCCCAGTACAGCTCCCGCGCGATCTACGACACCGGCCACTCCCTCAAGGGCCGCACCCTCCGCATGACCGGCTTCGTGACCCACGGCTCGAACGGCACCTGGTACGTCACCCGTCTCCTGGTCACCTGCTGCGCGGCCGACGCGACGATCAGCAAGGTCGAGATCCGGGGCGACGAAGCCGACGGCGCTCCCCAGACCGACAGCTGGGTCACGGTCACCGGCACGTGGGTCCCCAAGGGCAAGCTCGGCACGGACGGGGCGTGGCCACCGGTGCTCAAGGCGGCTCAGGTCAAGCAGGTGAAGGAGCCGGCGGACCCGTACGACAAGCGGTGACTTGTTCTGATGCTTCCGGTGATTCCCGCGCAGTAAGGGCGTTATGGTGCCTCTGATGCGCTGGGTGTGGAGCGCGTCACACATCGCTACGAAACAGGGGCCGCCGGCAGTGCTGTGCGGCCGTGCATCTGGGGGGCCTCATGCACGAGATGGTCAAGGGTGGGAACGTCGGTCTGGCGTCGCTGAGCGAGGACGCCGGCTCGGTGATGATGAGCCTGAGCTGGGGCAGTCCGACCGGGGAGGGCGACGCGGACGTCTCCGTACTGCTGCTCACCGCGGACGGAAAAGTGCGCAGCGACGGGGACTTCTACTTCTACAACAACCCCGTCGCCGCCGACGGAAGCGTCCAACTGCTCGGCAAGGCACCGACGGCGGACGGCAGCGAGGACCGGATCACCTTCGATCTGACGGCGATTCCGGCCGGAGTCGAACAGATCGTGGTGGCGGCGAGCCGTTACGAGAGCGCCCGGTTCTCCGAACTCCAGGATCTGCGGCTGACGTTGGCCGACGGCTCCGGCGAGAGCCTGCTGTGCTTCGCGATCGACGATCCCGGCGAGGTCAGCGCGCTGCTCTTCGGCGAGTTCTACCGGCGGGGCGGGGACTGGAAGTTCCGGGCGATCGGACAGGGCTACGAGTCCGGACTGGCGGGCGTGGCAACGGACTTCGGCGTCGACATCGACGACGACGCGGGCACGGACGTGGACGTGGACGCGGACATGGAGGGCGTTTCTGATTCCGACGCCGAGCCGGACTCCGAATCCCCGGTCCGTACGGCGGAAGCCGCCTCCGTGATTCCCGCGCAGCCGTCGAGCCCGGCGGTCGAGTCGGTACCCGAGGCGAGTGGCGGAGCCGAGGCGGCTCCGCGCCCGGCCCGTCCTCGTACGGCAAAGAAGAAGGTCACCCTGCCGAAGGTGGCCAAGAAGTCCCTCGCCGAGAACGACTCCTGGCGGAGTGCCCGGCTCTTCCCCGCGTCCGCGCTCAAGAGCGACCACGAGCGGGAGACCCGGGCGACCTCCGTGCTGCTGTCGGTGATGGCCCAAGTGCCGGAGTTCGGGCGGCGGTTGACGGCCGCGTTCGGCGCGCCGGTCGGGCGGATGGAGACGTTCACCGAGGTCACGCTGCCCAACGGCGAGTCCCCTCGGCGGCCCGACGGGGTGATCCGGGTCGAGCGGGCGGGCAAGCTGTGGACCGCGCTCGTCGAGACGAAGACGAACGGCAACCCCCTCAAGCCGGACCAGGTGCAGGCCTACGCCGACATAGCGGCCCGGCGCGGATACGAGGCCGTGATCACGCTCTCCAACGACGTCGAGCTGGAGGGCAGCCCACTCGTGGAGGTCAAGCTCGACGGGCGGCGCAAGCACAAGGTGGCGCTCTGGCATCTGTCCTGGGCCGAAGTCACCCACCAGGCACAGCTGTTGATCCGGCATGAGGGTGTCGGCAACGCGGCGCACGCCTGGCTGCTCCAGGAACTGCTCCACTACCTCCAGCACGAGAACTCCGGCTGCCACGGCTTCCAGAACATGGGCCGCTCCTGGGTCCCGGTACGCAACGCGATCGACGCGGAGACCCTGTGCCAGGGCGACCCGCGCGCCGTGGAAGTCGTAGAGAGCTGGGAGCGGTTGGTCCGGCAGGTGTGTCTACGGCTCGGCGGTGAGCTCGGCGAGAAGGTGCTGCCCGTGCAGCGCGCCAAGCGCGGCACCGATCCGGCATCGCGGCGCGCGGCCCTCGCGGACCGGCTCTGCGTCGACGGCCGGCTCGACGCCGAACTCCGTATCGAGGGCACGCCCGGTGTCCTCGCCCTCTGCGCGGACCTGCGCACCGGCAAGCTGCGCACGTCCATCGAGATCGCCGCGCCCGACCAGGGCTACCCCCTCACCTGGGCCAAGCGGCTGGTGCGCCGGCTCGCCGAGGCACCGGCCGATCTGCATGTCGAGACCCTGCTGGAGGGACAGCCGGGCGGGCCGCGCGGGACGCTGGAACGCCTGCGGCCCGAACCGGCCGACATCCTCCCCAGGAACGGGGCGCAGATCACCGGCTTCCGGCTGTCCCTGTTCAGGGGCATGGGCAACACCCGGGGGACCGCCGAATCGGGCTTCATCCGCAGCGTCGACGAGTCCGTGGACCGTTTTCACGCGAGTGTGGTGGTGCACCTGGACGGGCGGTCGGCGCGGGCGCGTCGACCCGTCGACGCCTAGACCTGTACGCGACCTTGCTTCTGTACGTCCGTCAGCCGCTGCGCGCCGATCTCCAACGCCCGGCCCAGCGCGTCCACGGGCACGTTCCCCAGGCCGCCGTTCGTGACGGTGATGGTGTCGTCGCCGACGCGGACGGCGGCGGTGTCGAGGGTGAGGGTGGTCTGGTCGCCCTCGGGGGTGGTGCCGGTGAGGGTGAGGTGGAGGCCCTCGCGGGCGTCGCCGACGGTCGGGAGGGTTGCCGCCGTGACCTGGACGGTCTGCGTGCCGGAGCGGGTTGTCGTCGCCGTGAAGTTCGCGCATTTCTGCGGGAGGGACGTGAGCCAGGTCATCGTGCGGTTCACGTCCGCGGGTTTGAACGCGGCGACCTGGTAACGGAGTTGGGCCTCGTCGTCCGTGTCGTCCAGGGCGGTCGCCGCCTGGGTGGTGGCGGGGGTGCCGAGGAGTTCGTCGGCGTAGAGGGCGTCCAGGAGGCGTTGGCAGTCGGGGGTGGTCGCCTTCGCCTTCGCCTTGAGCAGGGTGTCCCGCCAGGTCGCCGTGCCCTGGGTCGGGGTCCAGGGGGCGCCGAGGTCCGCGTCCGTGAGTAGCGAGGCCTGCGCCTGGGCCGGGGTGAGGA
>NZ_JBLTJC010000349.1:0-10773 GCF_048158785.1 Streptomyces colwelliae
CCCCTCACCGCCCCACCCGCCGCGGCAACAACCCGATCTCCTGCGCCCGCAACACCGTACTCACCCGATCCCGCGTCCCCAACTTCCGGTACAGCCCCTCCACATGCTTGTGCACCGTACGCACGGAGATCCCCAGCCGATGAGCAATCGCCGAAGCCGTGAGCGCATCGGCGAGCAGCAGCAGGACGGTGACCTGGCGGGGCGTGAGACGGGAGTCCGCCGATGCCTCCGGCGCCTCCTGCGGTGCCGTGGTCGCACGCCAGCGTTCAAGTAGCTGACGCTGCTGTTCCACGCCCGACAGCAGGGGCTGCAACTGCTCGGCGGCCCGCACATGATCCTCGGTGAAGTCCCCACCCGCACGGTAGACAAGGCAGCCGGTCACCGGCGTGGTCGTGCCGGGCAGAGGTATCGCCAGGACGTGGTCGGCGTCCATCAACCGGCTGATCGTGCCCGCGGTGCGGCTCCGCGCCCACCGTCGGCCGGCCATCCGGTGCGCGGTCCCGGGGCGGCGGACGGCACCGGCCCTGGCGTAGTGGTCCGCGAAGGGGTAGCCCCGGCGCAGCACCCCCATCGTCTCGTCCCCGATGTCGTCGATCCGTCCGATGTGCTCCGCGGCGGCGGGCGAGAGACCCATCGACCCGGTCCGGTCCGTCCACTCGCCGAGTTTGTAGATCAGCGCCTCGCCTCCGCACAGGCCCGGCAGGGCCGCGGCGACCAACGGCCACAGCCGCTCGGGTTCCCGTTCGTGCAGAGCCGCGACCGCGACCGCCAGCATGCGTTCGTACGCCCCGGCCGGCCCGCCCGTCATACGCCCTCACGATCCCGCGTGTTCCACGTCCACGTACGCGTGTACGCACGTACGTACTTCTCCCCATACCACCACGGCCATGGCACCCGGGAGAATTCACAGCGTTCCGGCAGCGCCCGCGACCGTATGGATCAAGGGAGTTGACGGTACGGATCCGCCTGCGCGGGGGACAGGCGGATTTCGGCCGTCCGGGTCAGGAACCCGGAACGGGAAACAGCAGGCAGCTGCTCGTGGCGTGCGCGAGCAGCCGGTCCTTCTCGTCGAACAGCTCGGCCTGGGCGAGCGCGGTGCGCCGCCCGCCGTTCAACACAGTCCCTACGGCTCGGACGCGTCCGGTGTCGGCCGTGATCGGGCGCAGGAACTTCACGGTCAGGTCGAGCGACGTGTATCCCATGCCCTGCGGCAGCGTGGACTGCACCGCGCAGCCCGCCGCGGAGTCGAGCAGCGTGGCGTAGACCCCGCCGTGCACGCTGCCGATGGGGTTGTAGTGCTCCTCCCCCGGCATCAGCGAGAACACCGCGCGTCCATGCTCCACCTCGTCGAGGGTGAAGTTCAGGGTGGCGCCTATGGGCGGTGCGGGCAGGCGTCCGGCCATCAGTTCCCGCAGGAATTCCAGACCCGTGGAGTGTCCTACGGCGGCTGCCGAGACGCCCGGATCGTCCCACTCGTACGTGCGCGACCGTCCCATACGGCGTTACCTCCCCAGCTGACTTCTTGAAAAGAAGCTAGATCTCATGACGGCTGGCTGTCAATGACAGAGCCAGGTGGCTACGCTGGCGGCATGGAATGGCTCGACGTGAGCACGGAGAACTGCCCGGTCCAGAGCACGCTCGATCTCGTCGGCGAGAAGTGGACCCTGCTGATCCTGCGGGACGCGTTCATCAGGGTCCGTCGTTTCGACGACTTCCGGCGCCATATCGGGCTGTCGGACGCGGTGCTGTCCGACCGGCTCCGCAAGCTGGTCGCGGCCGGCATCCTGACGACCGTGCCCTACCAGCAGGCGGGGAGCCGGACCCGGCACGAGTACCGGCTGACGAGCAAGGGCCGCGATCTGTGGCCGGTACTGATGGCCCTGCGGCAGTGGGGCGAGACGTACGCCGCCGACCCCGAGGGGCCGGTTCTCGACGTACGGCACACCGGGTGCGGTGCGCCGGTGCGTGTGGTGGTGGAGTGCGACGGGCCGCATGGCGCGCTGAAGCCGACCGAGGTCACGGCCGCGCCCGGACCCGGGGCGCGGCCGGTACGAATCCCGCTACCGGAGTGAGCGCTTGGGCAACGCGGAGCCGACCGTGAGCGAGGTGCCGTCGCCCCGGTGGACGGTGGCCGTGGGGAACAGCGGTGCGCTGCGCACGAGTTGGGAGGTGCCAGGCACCTCCGGGTACAGGCCGAGGCTCGCCCACACCGCCCAGGACGACATGGCGCCGAGGTCGTCATTGCCGACGAGTCCGCCGGGGACGTCGCTGAACAGCGTGGACAGGGCACGCTGGACGACGGCTCCGGCGCGGTCGGTGTGGCCGACGTGGGTGTACGCCCAAGGGGTGCCGAACGAGGGCTCGTTGCCCAGATAGGCGTAGGGCTGATCGGCACCCGCGTTCAGGCTGCTGAAGAAGGTGTCGAGGCGGGTCGTGACAGCGGCGTCGCCGCCCATCGCGGCGAACAGGCCGGGCAGGTCCTGCGGAACCATCCATGTGTACTGGGCCGCGTTGCCCTCCACGTACTCCGTCTTCTGCGCCGGGGTGAAGGCCGGCCAGGTGCCGTCGGCGGCGCGGGGCTGGAGGTAGCCGGTGGCGGGGTTGAAGAGGTTGCGCCAGTTCCCGGAGGCGCGCAGCAGGGTGTCGTAGGTGGTCAAGTCGCCGAGTCGGTGGGCGAGTTGGGCGAGCGCGTAGTCGGCGACGGCGTACTCGAGGGTGGTGGAGACCGAGCCCCAGACGCCCTTGGTGCCGACGGGGACATAGCCGAGGGTGTCGTACTGCTCGTGTCCGGGGCGCTGGCGTTTGTCCTGGCGGTCCACCAGGGCCGTGCGCAGCAGGGTGGCGGCGTCGAAGTCGGTGCCACCGAAGGCGTGGATCGCGGACGCGATGGCGGGCAGCGGGTCGCCGACCATGACGCCGCTGCCGCCGTTCGCGAGGGTCCAGCGGTCGAAGTACCCGGCTTGCAGGCCCTGGTTGAGGACGGACTGCGCGATGTCGGAGGCCTCGCGCGGGGCGAGCAGGGCCAGCAGCTGGACCTGGCAGCGGTAGACGTCCCAGCCGGAAAAGTTCGCGTACTGGACGTGCCCTGCCTGGGTGCGGTGCACGAGGCCGTCCATGCCGGTGTAGCGCCCGTCGCTGTCGCTGAAGACGCTGGGGTGCAGGAGGGCGTGGTAGAGGGCGGTGTAGAAGACCCGGCGCTGGGCGTCCGTGCCGCCGCCGACGGTGACGCGGTTCAGCCACTCGTTCCAGTCGGCGCGCACGGCCTGGCGGATCGTGTCGTACGACTGCGCCTTCTGCTCGGTGAGTGCGTTCTGGCGGGCGCCCTCGACGTCGACGAAGGAGACGCCGACCCGTGCGGTCACCGTGCGCACGCCGGGCGCGAAGGAGACCATGGCCGCGCCCGCTTTCCCGGCTGGGTGGGAGGACTTGGCGAAGGGCTGGTCGAAGGTGGCGTGGAAATAGAGCCGGTAGCGGTTCTTGGCCTTGCAGAAGGCGCCGCTGTCGCTGTAGCCGGACAGCGTGTTGGTGCCGATGTCAACCGATCCGGTGGCCGCGGTGAACGCCTTGGCCGCGTCGATGCTCACGGCGGCGGGGCGGGTGTCGCTCGCCGGGTAGGTGAAGCGGGCGATGCCCGAGCGCTGGGTGGTGGTCAGGTCGGTGCCGATGCCGTTGTCGAAGGTGACATGATAACTGCCGGGCGCCGCCTGCTCGTTGGCGTGCGAGAACGTGGCGTACGCCGGCGGTTCGGCGTCCTGCGTGGGCATGAAGGGGACGTTGCCGTAGGCGGCGCAGCCGGCTCCGGAGATGTGCGCGAGGCTGAAGCCGCGGATGCGGTTGTCGCCGTAGGAGTAGCCGCCGTGCTGGTACGTCACCGTGTCGGGGCTCCACTGCATTCCGCCGAGCGGTGCCGAGGCCCCCGGGAACGTGTTGCCCGCGCCGCCGCCGTGACCGAAGTCGGGGCCGCCGGGGGCGGTGCCGACGAACGCGTTGACGTACCGCGCGAGATCGTCGGCGGCCCGGGGCCGGGGTGTCCCGTCCGCCCGGACCGGGGCGGCGGCCGCTCCGGACGCCACGAGCACCGAGGCCGCCAGGACGGCTCGAAACAGGGGAAGTCGCACCACGTTTCTCCAGCCAGACAGGGAACCCGTCGCCCGCGCGGCGCCGGACCGCGAGTGTCCCCAACGCGCCCCCACCTGGCGTGCCGCCACACCGTCCGGGCGCGAGGACAAGCCGGTCGGGTCATCATTCCGCCGCTTCTCGCCATCGCCGACAGGGTGTGAAGTGGACGTGATGCGGGTGATGTGCGGGAAGGGAGGCGTCTGGAAACATGGGCGCCTCACACGGCGGGGGTGGCTGATGCGACGGGTTCGGGTGGCGCACGGGGTGATGGGTGCGGTTCTGTTCGGGGTGATGGCGGTCGGCTGTTCGGACTCCGGGGGCACGCAGCCGGCCGGGACGGGGCATCAGACGACCGCGTCCCCGCCCTCCTCCGCGTCGGCCTCCGCCGTGACGCGGAGTTCAGGCGACGGCCAGGACCCGTGGCGTGCCTGGACCAGGGACCTCTCCGGCTCGGAGGGGGTGCAGGTCTGCGGTGCCACGGCCCATCAGGTCGTATGCGCCACCGGCGCGGACGGCTTCGTCGGACGGTCCCGGACCGACGGCGCGGTCAGCTGGACCGTACCCGCCGCCGGCAGCGGCAAGAACCTCGGGCTCGTCGTGGACAAGACCGACGAACGCGCGGTGACCAGCGGCGGTCGCACACTGCGCGCCGCGAACCTGCGCACCGGCAAGGCGGCTTGGTCCCTCCGACTGCCCGCCGACCGCGTGTACACCGGGTACGTCGCGGCGGACGGAGTCGTCTACGCGCTCGACGCGTGGAGCAGCTTCGACCGCGAGGTGAACGTCGCGCTCGGTGCCTACCGGGCGTCCGACGGTACGACGCTGTGGCACCGGACCGTCGACGCCGACCGCTCCGAAAGCCCGGTCGCGTTCGGCGGGCGCGTCTACACGACCGACTCCTCGAAGGTCACGGCACGCGGCGCCCGTACCGGCGCGAAGCTCGCGACCTCTCCGTCGGGCACCAAGTGCCCGCACCTCATCGCCGGCGGCGACTACCTCGTGTGCTCGGGCAGCGCGTACACGGCCGAGGACACCTTTCCGCCCCTCCAGAGACTCGACCCGGGCGCCCTCCGACCGCTCGCCACCGCTGAGGACAGCGACCAGAAGCCGGAGCGCGCTCTGATCTCGGCCGACGGTGTGCTGATGCTCTTCGAGGTCAGTCCGGAGGACTCCAGCGTCGGGGACTGGAACGCATACGACCTCAACCACCCGAAAAAACTGTGGAGTTACTACACGACCTCGGAGCAAGCCGGCCTGGTCGGCGGGCGGTTCGTGACCTTCACCCCCCGCAACGACGCCGCCACCCGTGGACACCTGATCAGCATCGACCTGCATGCCGGACCCGACGCGAAAGGAGACGCCGCACCCCGTATGGCACCGGCCTACCCGGAGACCGTGGGCAGCGCGTACCCGGCGCTCGTCCTGCCGGGCGGCGACCCGCACTACGTCGTCATCGAGACGATGGTCCATCACATCCTGCGGTCGCTGCCGCTGCCCTAGGAGCAGATGCCCAGGGAACAGAACAGGATGAGATGGGTGGCACGGTGATCGACCACGATGAGGCGGGGGCAGTCCGGCCGTCGACGCTGGCCTGGGTGAGCCGGCAACTGGAGGCCGGTGAGCGGGTCGTCGGAACCGAGGCGCTGCACGGCGGGATCACAGCCGAGATGAGGCGACTGACCATCGGCGCGCGGGACGGAGGTACGCGTGACCTGGTGCTGCGGAGCTTCGTCGACCCGTACTTCGTGGAGCACGCCGAGGACCTGCTGACCCGCGAGGCCGACGGTCTCGCCCTGCTCACGGGAACCGGCGTGCCGGCTCCCGCGCCGGTCGCGGTCGACGCGACCGCCACGCAATGCGAGTACCCGTCGCTCCTCATGACGCATCTCCCGGGCCGGACGGTCCTCGACGACGAGGAGTTGGAGGCGCGCGTGCCCCTGCTGGCCCGTCAACTCGTGACCATCCACGCGCTGCGGCCCGCCGACCGGCCCCAGGAGTACAAGGCGTGGACGACCGCCGACAACGTCGTCCCGCCAGCTGGCGCCGACCCGGTGACCTGGGCCGCGGCGACCGACGTGATCCGCAAGCCCGCGCCCCCGTATGAAGGGCGTCTCCTGCACCGGGACTTCCACCCCGGCAATGTGCTGTTCGACGTGTCGCCTCCAAGCACGGCAGATCCCCGTATCACCGGGGTCGTCGACTGGGTGCAGACCTCCTGGGGGCCGGCGGACCTCGATGTGGCGCACTGCTCCAGCAACCTCGCCATGCTCCACGGCCCCGCCTGGGGTCTACGGTTCGCCGAGGCGTACGAGGAGGCCGGCGGAGTGCTGGCAGCGGCCGCGGACGAGCGGTTGTCCTGGCGGTTGCTGGACGCCCTGGCGTTCGCGGCCGGCGTGGAGTGGGTGGCGCGGCCGTGGCGCGAGGCGGGGAGGGCGGAGCTGACGACGCGGGCCGTGGAGGAACGGCTGGATGCCTACGTCGCCGCTCTGCTGGACGCGTTGGGCTGAGCCGGCGTGGTGCGGCGCGGGGTCCGAGCCGGCATCAACGTCCGTTATCTGAGCGCTTCCTGACGGACCATCGGTTGCGGTTCAGCCCTGGGACCGTCCGCCCCTGTTCAGTCCCGCCGGCCGGCTCGGACGACGCGGTCGACGACCTCCTCGGCCCGCTTCGGCTGTTCCGCGAACCAGTCGCCGAGGTGTTCCCGGACAGCCTCCGCGACGCACACCCGCACATCGGCGTTGCCCAGCAACGTGCGGGTGGCGCCGAGGTATTCGGGTTGGTCGAGCTTCACCGAGACGACCGCCGTGAGGCTCTCGACGATCAGGTCGGCGCGGGCATCGAGGTCGGACGCGGCCGGCAGGTCCCGTTCCCGCGCGAACGCGGTGACCGCGTCCACCACTCCGTCGCGGAAGCCGTCCAGGTGCGTGCCGCCCTCGTGAGTGGCCAGGCTGTTGGCGAAACCGCGTATCCGCGCCCCGCGGGAGTATCCCCACAGCAGGGCGACCTCCATCGTCCCCTCCATTCTCACGTCCTCCCGTTCGAAGCCGAAGACTTCCGCATGGGGGCACGCCCCCGCTTCCGCGTCGAGGGCGGCCACGAAGTCCCGCACTCCGTCCGGGAATTGGAACAGCACCCTTCGGGGCCCGCTCACCGGGCGTTCGTCGGTCAGCGAGATGGCCAGACCCCGGTTGAGGAAGGCCAGTTGCCGGAACCGCTCCGCCAGCACGGGGAACGAGCACCATGTCGTCTCGAAGATCTCGGTGTCGGGCCAGAAGGAGATGGTCGTCCCGCTTCCGGTCGCCGAGCCCGCGTCTCCGGTCAACGGCCCTACGGCGTCGGGCTGTTCGACCTCGGCACCGCGCGCGTACTCCTTGACCCACCGGGTCCCCTCGCCACGCACCTCAGCCGTCAGCCGACTCGACAGGGCGTTGGCGACGAAGAGTCCCATGTGGAAGGGGGCGATGACCGTAGTGCGTCGGCCGATGGGGCCGGACCCCAGATGGAATCTGGTCAACTGCGCTTCGAGGTCCGGTCCGCGGGACTCACCATCTCCCGCACCATCATCAACGACCCGCACGCCACCGTCGGCCGTGAGCGTCACGTCGACGGAGCCGGCGCGACCCGCGAGGACCTCACTCACGGCCCGGTCGATGACCTCCAACACGAGGTGGTGCAGGCCGCGTTCACCGGTTGAGCCGACGTACATTCCGGGCCGCTTCCGAACGGCTTCACTGCCCTCCAGCACCTTGATGTCGGCGGCGTTGTACTCCATGCCTTCCGCGCTCACGAAGACCCCTCCCATGGCGTTCGGTTGATCACCCCAGCGTAGGCGGAATCAACGAAAACACCAGGTCAGAGCCGTTTCGCCGAAGCCGCGTACGGGCGGGTGACGACCTGCCGGGAAGCGGGCGGCGCAGCCTTCGCGCACCACACCCGGAACGCGTCCGAGGGCCCGCCGAAGCCGCGTACGGCCCCGTTCCGGGCGCTCCCGAGGGCCTCAATTCCTGCGTGTGGCAGGCCAGTCGGGGAGGCCCGGCGGACGTGGTGAACGACGACGTGGATACGGCCGGAACGATGCTCAGTCGCTCCGCGCCGGGGCCGCCAGTTTCGCTATGTCCTTGAGGAGAGGTCGACAGCGGGAGAAGTCGTCACGGGACACCGAGAACCGGCGCCCCGCGGCGGTGATGCCGTACATGGGCATGACCGGGTTCCTGACCACGCGTCGGACCTCGGTCACGTCGCGCCAGGCACAGACCGTTTCGCTGCCCGGGCCGTACGTCTCGACCATGCCGCCCTCGAAGTGGACGATGCCGCCCTCGGCGTTCCGCCACAGGAAGCGGACGGAGAGGAACGTACCGACGATCACCATCAGACAGATGACGGCCCCCGCGTACGTCCTGCCGGACACGCCGTCGTCGAGGGTGTCGATCACGACGACGGGCATCAGGACGGCCACGAACCCCCAGCCCGACACCGCGAGCACCCACGCGTCGAACCGCGAGCGGTCGTAGACGGCCTTCAGCTCACCGAGCCCGGCCTCCTCGGCGGCACGCACCGCCGCGTCACGCGTCTCCTGAGTCATCCTCGACATCGCGCCCCCGCCAACCGGAATGGACATCGGTCCGTCTTCGATCCGCCGTCACCGTCGCACCTCACTGCGCCTACGGCGCCGACAGACCGGCCAGTTCCGACTCGAAGAACATCTCCGGGTCGAACCCCATGCCCGTGAAGTGGCCCGCGAGTTCCAGGGACAGGACGCCGTGCAGACGGGTCCAGAAGGTCAGGGCGCGATGGAGGGCCGCGGGTGGGGCGGGGTGGCCGCCCGCCCAGTGCCGGTGGGCTCCCAGGTCGACCTCGAACGGTGTCTCGGGATCGCCCGCGGGGAGCTCCGTGCTCGCGTCCAGCAGGGCCGCCATGATCTCGGACGCGATGCCGGTGACGTCCTCGGGCGCGTGGTAGCCGGGGACGGGTGTGCCGTAGATGAGGAAGTAGCGCTGGGGGTCGTCGAGGGCCCAGCCGCGCAGGGCGTGGGCCAGGCCCGGCAGGTCGGCGCCGGAGGCTGCGGCCGCGCGGAAGGTGTCGGCGAGGCTGCGGTAGGCGTCCCGGATGAGTTCGGTGATCAGGTCGTCGCGGCTGGCGAAGTACCGGTAGAGGGCGGGTCCGCTCATGCCCATCCGCTTGGCGATCGCGTTGAGGGAGAGCGCGGAGGCGCCCGCCGTGGCGATCTGTTCCCGTGCGCGTTCCTTGACCTCCGCGCGCACCTGGTCGCGATAGCGCTCGCGCGGGGTCTTCGTGCCCGTTTCCGCCATGACCGGCCGCCTTCCACTGCCACTGATCTACATGTTCAAGCTTCAGTTAGAAGCTATCACGATTGCACTTGACGACCCCTTCTCGCGTGAGTTACAACTTATAACGAACACGAAAGCACCTAGCTCGCAGCGGATCGCAGTGGAGGTCACCATGAACAACACGGACAACACGAACCACGTGGACAACACCACGGACGCACTCGTCGAGGTCGTCCTGCCGGGCAAGGTGGACCCGGAGGGCCTGGAAGTACGGCACGGTGCGGTCCCCGTCGCGGGCCCCGGCCAGGTCGTGATCCGGATGGAGGCGACCGGGGTCTCCTTCGCCGAACAGCAGATGCGGCGCGGCAAGTACTACGACCAGCCCCCGTTCCCGTTCGTCCCCGGCTACGACCTGGTGGGCACCGTCCAGAGCACCGGCGCGGGCGTCGAGCCGGGCCTCGCCGACACCCGGGTGGCCGCGCTGGTCAAGGTCGGCGGCTGGGCCAGCCATGTGCTCGTCGACGCGGCCGACGTGGTGCCGGTGCCCGAGGGGATCAGCGCGGCCGAGGCCGAGACCGTGGTCGTGAACGGCATCACGGCCTGGCAGATGCTGCACCGCAAGGCCCGTGTCCGCGCCGGCCAGACGATCCTGGTGCACGGTGCGAACGGCGGCGTCGGCACCGTCCTGGTCCAACTCGCCCACGCCGCAGGGGTGAACGTGATCGGCACGGCGTCCCCGCGCCACCACGACGCGCTGCGCGAGCAGGGTGTCGAACCCATCGACTACCGCACCCCGGACCTCACCGCCCGCGTCCGCGAGCTCTCCCCGCGCGGCGTGGACGCCGTCTTCGACCACGTCGGCGGCCCCGGCATCGTCCGGTCCTGGCACCTCCTCGCCCCCGGCGGCACGCTCGTCTCCTACGGCAGCGCCTCCACCCGTGACGACGAGGGCTCCAAGCAGCTGCCCGTGCTCAAGATCCTGGGCCGGGTCTGGACGTGGAACGCGCTGCCGAACGGCCGCCACGCCTACTTCTTCAACGTCTGGGCCGGGCGGGCCCTGAGCAAGAACAAGTTCCGCGCCCAGCTGAGCGCCGACCTCACCCAGGTCTTCGCGGCCCTCCAGCGCGGTGAGGTCAACGCCCAGATCGCCGCCCGACTGCCGCTCGCCCGCGTCGCCGACGCCCTGCGCCTGGCCGAGTCCGGCACGGTCGCCGGCAAGGTCGTCCTGACGCCGTGACGCGCCCCTACCGCAACGACGGCTTCAACGCCGCGTTCCTGGGGCAGTTGGCGCCCGGCTCGACGATGAAGATCATCAGCGCCGCCACGCTCATCGACAACGGAATCACGACGATGAACGGCCCGGCGC
>NZ_JBLTJC010000350.1:0-10765 GCF_048158785.1 Streptomyces colwelliae
GCGCGGGTATGTGCACGTGGTTGTCGCCGTCGTCGTGGCGCTCGTCGTCGCTGAGCTGCTTCTGCGGCACTGTCGGCGGCGGTTTGGTGGGGTCACGGGGGACGTGTTTGGGGGGCTTGCGGAGACTGCGGCTACGGCTGTGCTTGTGGTGCTATCGCTGAGTGGCTGAGTGCGGGTTCGTCGTGGCTGGTCGCGCAGTTCCCCGCGCCCCTAGGGAAGCTGCCCTCAGGCGTGTTCGACAGGACCCGGCGTGTTCAGCAATCCTTCCGCCATGCCCCTAGCTCAGGTTTCTTCAGTAGTGAACTCAGCTTCAGGCGGCGGGAGTCGGCGCAGAAGCTGCTCGTCGGGAGGTCGTACTCGACGTGGAAGACCGCCTTGTTGGCCTTGATGAACGGGGTCAGGGTGTCGCACTCGTCGTACTGGGCGCACTGTTCGTTGACCGCGAAGTCGAAGTCGGTCACCAGGGAGGGGATTTGGTCCAGGTCGTTCTTCAGGCCGACCGACATGCCCCGGGCGTGGGCCAGCTTGGCGATGAGGCGGTTGTAGCGGAGTTGGTCGGCGGCTTTGAGGGGGAAGCCGGTGTCGTTCCGGTAGCCGTCCATGTTGTCGGGCTCCACCGCGTCGAAGCCCTTCTCGCGGCACATGTCGAGGCGGGCCGCCATCAGAGGTTCGAGGACGTCCGTGCGGCGGATGTCGAGCCAGCGTTCACCCTTCCAGCCGTTGCCCTTGCCCAGCACCGACTTGGGGAACTTCTTGGCGTCAGGGCGGAAGTCCTCCCAGGCGCCGGTCGAGATGTAGCAGATGACCTTGCGGCCCTTGGCGTGGAGTGCGGTCACCGTCGCCTTGGAGTGGTCGAAGCCGTCGATGTCGTAGACCGGGACGTCGACGGAGGTGTCCAGGCGCCCGCTGAGCTGCCACTGCCAGGCCACCCCCGGGCGGGGCTGCCAGCGCTTCCCGACGGTCTGCGTGGGGGTCGGCTTGTCGTCGGGGGTGGAGGTGCAGCCCGCCGCCAGGAGCAGGAGGAGGGCGAGCAGTGGGGTGGGGCGGATCATGGAACGGGCTCCAGGGTGTGGGGCAAGGTACCCCACGGATGATCTCCCACGCCCGGTACCGCGCAGTGCACCGAGGCCCCGCGCGCACGAGCCTCGGCTGCCATGTCGGCCTCGGGCGGGACACCGTAGACGAGGTGGCCGAGGTGGGTTCCCGTCGTGCCGGGCCAGGGTTGCGGGGGCAGTTGGCGGTACGTCGTCCAGTTGCCCTCGAAGGTGATCAGTACGTCGGCCATGCGGGCGTACGACGGGTGCGGTGTCGTGCCGTGGTTCAGTACGAGCGTGCCGCAGCCTGTGCCCCAAGCCGCGGTGGCGATGCGTTGGTAGTGCCTGAACTCGGCCTGGCTGGAGGGGACTTGGTCCAGGAACGCGCCGTCCGTGCCGTACCAGTCGTGGTAGCGGGTCAGGTCCTCCGCCACGTCTGCGTACGGGCGGCGGCCGTAGTCCGTGTCCGTGTAGCCGAGCAACCTCACGCCCTCCGCGCGGAGTTGGGCCGCCACCTCGGCGAAGGCCTGGTCCAGAGCTTCGCCGGGGCCGCTGGCCGGGTTGAGGACCACGCCGTAGAGGCGGGGGGCCGCCGCCACGATCGCGGCCCACTCCGCGGGGCGGACGGTCGGGTGTTCGTAGTACGGGACCAGCAGTTGGCTCATCTGTGCGCCGTTACCCTGCCCAACAGGCCGCAGATCAGGGCCGCTTGGACCAGGGCCGCGGTGCCGTTCACGAACAGGGCGATCCAGTGCGGGCCGGCCGCGTGGGTGAGGAGTGCCAGGGTTTGGGCCACGGCTGCCGTGCAGCAGATCGCCGCCGCGCCCAGGACTGCGCCGAAGGACTGTAGGAGCAGGCCCGTCCACAGGACCATGCCCAGGAGGAGCAGGGCGGCGAGGCTTACTCCGTTGCTGCTCGGAGTGTGGGGCCAGAGGGTGGTGGCGAGGAGGGCGAGCGCCGTCAGGGCAGCGAGGTATGCGGTCAGGCACAGGGTGAGGGTTTGGCCTGTTGTGCGCCAAAAAGCTTTGGGGGTGCGGCTGTTGCGTAGGCCGGTGAGGCTGCCGCTGCGGAAGCGGTAGAGCAGCCACTCTGCTGGGCCCATGCTCAGCGTTAGCGCTACGGCGGATGGGGCGGCTGCGGCGCCCTGTGTTTGGCCGGCGAGGACGTCTCCCAGGGCGGCGTAGAGGACTAGGGCGCCGCTGCTGAGGCCGAACAATGCGAAGGGAAGGGAGCTTGTGAGTCGGGGGGACATTGTTGATTTTTGTCCGCGGGCGCGTTGTGGCTGAGCGCGCAGTTCCCCGCGCCCCTTGACGGCAAATCCGCTGGGCAGCACTTCGAGCAACGCCAGTGTCACTACCGCCAGCAGGGAGCCCAGCAGTAGGGCCAGGCGCGCCACATCCGGTATCCCGTGGGCCATCGCTGCCACCGCGCCCGCCGTCATCGGCAACAGCGTTGCCAGTAGGGCCCGTTCGCGGCCCATGACCAGTAGGACCGTGGCTGCGCCGAGGTAGCAGGACTGGCCTGCGGCGAAGGCTACGGCTGCCGGGTGGGTGGGGCCCGCGACCGCCAGCGCGACCGCTGCGCCCAGGAGGGCACCCAGGGGTGCCCCGGTGAGGAGGCTGTGGCGGGCGGCGAGTTTGTCGCCCAACCCGAGCCAGGAATAGGCCCGGTGGGCCAGGCCCTGGTTCCAGGTCCAGCCGACCAGGGCGCCCGCCAGGAGGGGGAGGGTGCCCGCCGGGAGGCCGAAGGACTCGGGGTCGCCTGCCAGGAGGGGGGCGCCCAGGACGTAGCCGAAGCCGGGCAGGGCGAAGACGACGCCTCTCAACAGGCAGCCGAGCAGGCCTACTTGCCAGGGGTCGTGGACGGGGCCGTCGGGTTCGGGGAAGCGGCGGGCGACTCGGTCGTACAACTCCTCCGCCAGGGCGAAGGAGTTCTTGACGCCGTACCGCTCGCGTATCTGGTCGTCCGACATGCCGTCGGACTCCAGGAGGGCGGCGATCTCGTCGGGGTGCACGGCCGCGGCGACGAACTCGTCGAGGCGTCCGGCGAGTTCGTCGATCGGGTCGGGCTCGGCCCAGCTCGGTGCGGCGCGTTGCCTGGGGACGCCGGGGACGGTGTCCGAACTCGCCCCCGGCGGCAGCCAGATGGAACCGGTCACCAGTCGGTTCCGTCCGTGGCGACGGCCTTGTACCACGGATCGCGCAGTTCGGCGGTCCAGTCGGCGACGGTCTCGACCGTGGGCTCGTACACCTCGGGGCGGCCCGCGAGCTCTTGGTAAATAGTCCGGAAATTGTCCACGGACCGACGCAACGTGAAGCGCTCGATAACCCTCTGGCGGGACAACTCGCCCAATTTCAGGCGGCGTTCGTCGTCGCGGAGGAGGGTGAGGGCGGCGGCGGCCATCTTCTCCGGTTCGCGCGGCGGGACGACGAGGCCGGTGTCGCCGACGGCCTCGCTCACCCCGCCGACGTCGGTCGAGACGGTCGTACGGCCGCAGGACATGGCCTCGATGATGGAGAAGGGGAAGCCTTCGGAGATCGAGGACAGCATGACCACGTGACCTGCCGCGTACGCGCGCCAGACCTCGCTGATGCGGCCCTCGAAGGTGACCCCGTCGGTGACGCCCAACTCGGCGGCCAGCTTCTCGAGTCTGGTGCGGTAGGCCTCGCCGCCGGCCGGTACCGGGCCGAACAACCGCAGCCTGGTTTCGGGCATTTCCGCGCGGACGGACGCATACGCGCGTAGAAGTGTTTCAAGGTCCTTGATGGGGTCCACGCGGCCGCACCAGGAGAGGGTGGGGATCTCCGGTTCGGGGCCCGCGTGCGGGAAGGCGGCCGGGTCGACGCCGTTGTAGACCGTGCGGATCTTGTCGGCGTCGGCGCCGCCGCGCTCCTCCCAGCGGCGGTTGTACTGGTTGCACGGGGTGATCAGGTCGGCGGCCTTGTAGCCGTGGGAGTTCAACTCGCGGTAGAAGCCGAGCATGAACGCCTTCACGGGCCAGCGCTGGCCGTCGCGGCGGTAACCGAGGTAGCGCTCGCGCAGGTAGATGCCGTGCTCGGTGAGGAGGAAGGGCACTCCGTCGAGCTTCTTGGCGGCGAGTGCGGGCAGGGTCGCGAGGCCGCTGCTGACGGCGTGCGCGACGCAGTCCTCCGGTATTCGGACGCCGAGTGGGCGAAGTGCGTGCTCCAGCAGGTCCGTTGCGGTGAGCGCGTCGTGAACTGTGGGGCGGGCGGCGGCAGTTGCCAGGTGCGGCATCGTCCAGATCCACATCAGCGAACGCAGCGCCGTCTCGGTGCGCAGGGCCGCCGACAGGCGTCCGTCGCGGGCCAGTTGGGCCAGGTCGTACAGGTTCTCGCCGAAGTCGCAGTGGGCCTCGGGGTCGAGGAAGGAGAGCAGGAACCGCTCGTAGGAGTCGACGAAGCGGCGGCGGGCGGTGCCGTACAGGCCGTGGTTGCGGCGGCCGGGGCGTGGGCCCCAGGTCGGCACGGACGTGTGGCGGTAGGCGTTGGACGGCAGCTCCCAGGTCACGGGTTCGCGACCGCTGCCGGTGAGCGACAGTATGTGGAAGTCGACCTCCGGCATGCCCTTGACGAGTTGGTCGCACCAGGTGCTGACCCCGCCGTGGACGTGCGGATAAGTACCTTCGGTGAGCATGGTGACATGACGGCCGGTACGCATCATGCGAGTTCCCCCCTGCGGAACTTGAAACGGCTCTGGCGCACACCCCGGCCAGTGGGGGGCCGGGATGTGCGATGGCTGGCTGCGCTGCGCTGTCGTGGGGTCAGGCGGGCAGGTTCAGCGTGAGAGCGGTCTGCGTAAGCTCCGGCGTGGTCCAGGCCGAGCGCTCTCCCGCGTACGGCGTCCCGAACGCGGCGGTGCCGAGCGGCAGTTGCTTGGTGGTCCCTTCTGGTGCGGTCAACGGGATCTGGATCCCTGTGGGGGCGTTGACGGTGACGGTGGTGCCTACGCGGTACGCCTCGACAGAGCCGTTCGTGACGGCGGTCTGCCAGGCGGCGCGGTTCTGGAGTTCGGTGCCGATCGCGCTCTCCCGCAGGTTCTCCAGCGGGGTGTTGTCGGCGAACAGCGCCTGGTATCCGGCGAGCACCTTGTCCAGGACCGGGTAGAGGACGCGGTCCTCGGCCAGGTTGGACTGGTGCGCGTAGTGCGGGAGCGGGTCGTTGCTGATGGCGTGACCGAGGTCGGTGGCCACCTCCTGCGGGACGATGTAGTCGTCGTAGCCGGTGGCGGTGTCCAACGGGGCCGAAAGGCAGGTGGAGTCGGGGTTGTTCTCGCAGACGCCGCTGCCGCCGTCGGCCGTGGAGGTGTAGATCCAGTTGTACTCGTCGGCCATCTCGGCCTCGGTGCCCGCGTTGTAGTACACGTTCATCGGGTAGCGGGGCACGGTGAGCGCGTCGCCGACGGCCCGCTGGTCGCTCTCGCGGGAGTGGTCGGAGGCCGTCCACGTGATGCCGTTGTCGGCGAGGGCGCCGGCCAGGTTCGGGTTGTCGTCGGGCTGCTGCGGCAGCGTCTTGAGGCCCGAGTGCTCACCGGTGACCAGCTCGTCCCGCTCGACCGGAAGGCCGTTCGCCAACGCCCAGTTGTAGTTGTTGCCGATCTCCGCGGAGATGTCCGCCCGGCTCATGTACTGGGTCGAGCCGTCGGCGTTCTTCGCGCAGGACCAGGGCACGGTCGTCAAGTCCTGGACGCAGCCGAGGAATTCGTGCGTGTACGTGTGGTTGATCCAGCGGAAGTCGGCCTTGTCGGCGAGGAGTTGGTCGGTGAGGGCGTCCGTGCCGCCGTTCTCGCTCTTCCAGTCCTCGCCCAGGCCCGCGTTGAAGGCCAGGTCCAGGGTGAAGCCGTGGTCCTGCTCCCACTGGGCCGCGTACGCCGCGTCGGCCTCGGTCATCCGGATCGGCGTGGCCGTCGAACCCTCGCCCGCCGCGCAGTCGTAGTCGCCGGGCGTGCAGTTGAGTTCGGTGTCCCAGCGGTCGTCGGGTGCGAAGACGTCGTCGACATGCACGGAGAAATAATTGCGCGCCTGGCCCAGGTGCACGCCCTGAGTCAGCCATTCGACGATGCCGCGCGCCAACACCCGGAACTGCTGCTGGAATTGGTTGTACGCGAAGGTCAGCACCAGTTCGCGGCGCCCGTCGTGCGCGTACTCGCCGACCAGGCTGCCGCGCCCGGTGCCACCCGGTACGGCGGTGTCGACGTAGCTCGTGAAACCGGTTCTCGGCGTGGCCACGAAGCCGTAACTCTCCTGCACGGACGAGGAGTTGTCCTCGAACGTGAGCGGCCCGTCAAGATAGCCGAAATAGCCCGCCTTGCCGTCGGCGGTGACATCTGCCTCATGCCCGTCGAGTGCCCCGGAGTAGGCGGCGTAGTCGAGACCGACCTCCGGGTGCGCCCACGTGTAGGCGTCCACCTGCGGGATGCCGTACGTCGTCTCGTAGGCGTTCAGCGCGGCCTGTTCCGCCGAACTCGTCCCGAACGGAGCCTCGTTCGGCAGGACGACGCCCTGGTACTTCGCGCGGGGCGTGCCGTCGACCGTGTCGCTGAGGAAGGCCGCGTCGATCGTGGGGCGGCCCGAGTCGTTCAGGTTCACAGTCGTGTACGGAATGCCCTCGCTCTTCAGCTGGGCGGCGATGGCCTCGACGGGGCTGTCCCCGTTGTCCACCACCAGCACCTTGAGATCGATGCGCGGCTCGTCGGCGGCCGCCGCGCCGGGCGCCTCCAGGCCCAGCACCAGCAGTCCTGCGGCCGCCAGTACAGCGGCCCCGGTTCTCCACCTGTGCGTTCCCTGTGCCATGTCGTCCCTCCCCCAAGCGATCCCCCCTGTGGTCATCTCGCGGAGGATCCGTGGAAATCATGCAAACCGATGAGCATGTCGCCCACATGAACCTCACGAGTGTGACGCAGGACATCCAGGGTGAGGATCGAGAAGTGGCCACTCCGCTTCCGGTAGGTGAACCCCTCGCGGGAAGAGGCGAACCCCCCGCGGGAATGAGCCGTCACACCCACGCGCGTACGCTCGTCCTGGGCGCTCCACCAGCCCCCTATGCCCACCACCGCCGCAGGTCGGAAATAGGGTCGGCTGTCGGGCCCGGTCGACCCACCCCGATCGACCACAGGAACTTCACATCGGAAGCGAGAATTCACCACTGTGACTGCTCTCACTCTCAGCACCGCCGCGGCGCCCGGCCTGCGGGCCGACGCGATCGTGATCGGTGTCGGCAAGGGCGGCAAGGGCCCGGTCGTCGCACCGGGCGCCGACGCCGTGGACAAGGCGTACGACGGCAGGCTCGCCGGCGTCCTGGAGACCCTGGGCGCCTCCGGTGCCGAGGGCGAGATCACGAAGCTGCCCGCACCGGCCGGCTTCAAGGCCCCGCTCGTCCTCGCGGTGGGGCTCGGCACCGAGCCCGAGGAGGGCGAGGCGTACGACGCCGAGGCACTGCGCCGGGCCGCCGGTGTCGCCGCCCGCGCGCTCACCGGCGCCAAGAAGGCCGCCTTCGCGCTCCCCCTCGCCGACGCCGCCGACGCCGGCGCGATCGCCGAGGGCGCGCTGCTCGGCGCGTACTCCTTCGACGCCTACAAGGGCAACGGCAAGGACGCCAAGGGCAAGGCCCCCCTCGCCGAGGTCGCCCTGCTCGGCGGCAAGCCGCGCGACAAGGAGTACAAGGCGGCCGTGGAGCGTGCGCTCGCGGTCACCGAGGAGCTCAACCGCGCCCGCGACCTGATCAACACCCCGCCGAACGACCTCGACCCGGAGGCCTTCGCCGCCGTCGCGCAGACCGCGGCGAAGGAGCACGGCATCAAGGTCGAGGTGCTCGACGAGAAGGCCCTGGAGAAGGGCGGCTACGGCGGCATCCTCGGCGTGGGCGCCGGTTCCGCGGCCGGTCCGCGCCTGGTGAAGCTGTCGTACACGCACGCCGACGCCACCAAGCACCTGGCCTTCGTCGGCAAGGGCATCACGTACGACTCGGGCGGCATCTCGCTCAAGCCGGCCGGGCACAACGAGACGATGAAGTGCGACATGAGCGGTGCCGCCGCCGTGTTCGCCGCGGTCGTCGCCGCCGCGCGTCTGGGCCTCGCCGTCAACGTGACCGGCTGGCTGGCGCTCGCCGAGAACATGCCGTCCGGTTCCGCGACCCGTCCCGGTGACGTGCTGCGCATGTACAGCGGCAAGACCGTCGAGGTCCTCAACACGGACGCCGAGGGCCGCCTCGTCCTCGCGGACGCGCTGTGGGCGGCGTCGGCGGAGAAGCCGGACGCGATCGTGGACGTGGCGACGCTGACCGGCGCGATGATGCTGGCGCTCGGGAGCCGGACGTTCGGTGTGATGGCGAACGACGACGCGTTCCGCTCCGCGATCGTCGAGGCGGCCGATGAGGTCGGTGAGCCGTCGTGGCCGATGCCGTTGCCGGAGCACCTGCGCAAGGGGATGGACTCTCCCACCGCCGACATCGCGAACATGGGTGAGCGGATGGGTGGGGGGCTCGTCGCCGGGCTGTTCCTGCGGGAGTTCGTGGGTGAGGGGATCGCCTGGGCGCACCTCGACATCGCGGGGCCGGCGTTCAACGAGTCCGGTCCGTTCGGGTACACGCCCAAGGGTGGGACCGGGACTGCGGTGCGGACGTTGGTGCGGCTTGCGGAGCTGACCGCGGCGGGTGACCTGGGCTGACGTTCGCCCAATAGCTCGATGCCTGAGGGGCGTGGGCGGCTGCGGACCGGTTGTGGCTGGTCGCGCAGTTCCCCGCGCCCCTGCGTATCTCACCTCGGCCGGTGTTCTCATGTGAGCGTGTGGCGTCTCACACCCAGGCCCGGCGTCTCGTTGGGCCTCGACAAGTGCGAAGATGGGCTCGGCAGGACAGGGCCCCCACCACAGGGCCGAAGAAAGAGCGGCCGGACACCAGCCGCCGACCGGTCACCGCTGACCGGCGTGGCGCACATGCATGGAGGACGTGACGTGGCGAACGACGCCAGCACCGTTTTCGACCTAGTGATCCTCGGCGGTGGTAGTGGCGGGTACGCCGCGGCCCTGCGCGGGGCCCAGCTGGGTCTGGACGTCGCCCTGATCGAGAAGGACAAGGTCGGCGGCACCTGCCTGCACCGAGGTTGCATCCCCACCAAGGCCCTGCTCCACGCGGGCGAGATCGCCGACCAGGCCCGCGAGAGCGAGCAGTTCGGCGTCAAGGCCACCTTCGAGGGCATCGACGTACCCGCCGTCCACAAGTACAAGGACGGCGTGATCTCGGGCCTGTACAAGGGACTCCAGGGTCTGATCGCATCCCGCAAGGTGCACTACATCGAGGGTGAGGGGCGGCTCTCCTCCCCCACCTCCGTCGACGTCAACGGCCAGCGCATCCAGGGCCGCCACGTCCTGCTGGCGACCGGCTCCGTGCCGAAGTCGCTGCCGGGCCTGGAGATCGACGGCAACCGGATCATCTCCTCGGACCACGCCCTCGTCCTGGACCGCGTCCCGCAGTCCGCGATCATCCTGGGCGGCGGTGTCATCGGCGTGGAGTTCGCCTCCGCGTGGAAGTCCTTCGGCGCCGACGTGACGATCATCGAGGGCCTGAAGCACCTCGCTCCTCTTGAGGACGAGAACTCCTCCAAGCTTCTTGAGCGCGCGTTCCGCAAGCGCGGCATCAAGTTCAACCTGGGCACCTTCTTCTCGAAGGCCGAGTACACCGAGAACGGTGTCAAGGTCACCCTCGCCGACGGCAAGGAGTTCGAGTCCGAGCTGCTGCTCGTCGCGGTGGGCCGCGGCCCGGTCTCCGCCGGTCTCGGCTACGAGGAGCAGGGCGTCGCCATCGACCGCGGCTACGTCACGGTCGACGAGTACATGCGGACGAACGTCCCGACCATCTCCGCCGTCGGTGACCTCGTCCCGACGCTCCAGCTCGCGCACGTCGGCTTCGCCGAGGGCATCCTGGTGGCGGAGCGTCTGGCCGGTCTGAAGACCGTTCCGATCGACTACGACGGTGTCCCCCGGGTGACGTACTGCCACCCCGAGGTCGCCTCCGTGGGTATCACCGAGGCCAAGGCCAAGGAGATCTACGGCGCGGACAAGGTCGTCGCTCTGAAGTACAACCTCGCGGGCAACGGCAAGAGCAAGATCCTCAACACCTCGGGCGAGATCAAGCTCGTCCAGGTGAAGGACGGTGCCGTGGTCGGCGTCCACATGGTCGGCGACCGCATGGGCGAGCAGGTCGGCGAAGCCCAGCTGATCTACAACTGGGAAGCGCTGCCCGCCGAGGTCGCCCAGCTGATCCACGCCCACCCGACGCAGAACGAGGCGCTCGGCGAGGCCCACCTGGCACTGGCGGGCAAGCCTCTCCACTCCCACGACTGACCCCCTCGGTCGGACGACGACACAGACTTCCGCAATTCGTAAGGAGCAACCGAAACCATGGCGGTTTCCGTAACCCTTCCGGCGCTCGGTGAAAGCGTCACCGAGGGCACTGTCACCCGCTGGCTGAAGGCCGAGGGCGAGCGAGTAGAGGCCGACGAGCCGCTGCTCGAGGTGTCGACCGACAAAGTCGACACCGAGATCCCCTCCCCCGTCGCCGGCGTCCTGCTGGAGATCCTGGTCGGCGAGGACGAGACCGCCGAGGTCGGCGCCAAGCTCGCCGTCGTCGGCGCCCCGGGTGCCGCTCCGGCGGCTGCCCCGGCTCCGGCCGCCCCCGCGCCCGCTCCGGCGGCTGCCGCTCCGGCCCCGGCCCCCGCTC
>NZ_JBLTJC010000351.1:0-10762 GCF_048158785.1 Streptomyces colwelliae
GGCGGCCACGTTGACGGGCCACGCCGGGACGCGGTCCAGGCTCACACCGAGGACGTGCGCCGAACTCGCCAGGAGCCGGTAGGCGGTCAGCGCGGCGGCGTACGCGTCGAGGTCCACACCCGACACCGCGGCGAGCGCCCGCTCGACGGTTTGCGGCCCGTGCCCGACCGGAGCGGGCCGGCGTCCGCGGACCGGCGGGACGCGGACCATGTGGAACGCGGCGACGGCGATGTGCCCGGTCCCGCAGGCAGGGTCGATCATCCGGACATCGGCCGGCCCCCACTCCTCCATCGCCGGCTCCAGCGACAGCCGCAGCAGGAGACGGGCGACCCAGGGCGGCGTCTGGCACAGGGCGCGCCCCTTGCGGGCCTCCTCGGACAGCAGCTGGTAGGTGTCGCCGAGCGCGTAGCCGTCCACGCGGTGCTCACCTTCCAGGGCGGGGTGCCGGTCCCAGAACTCCTCGATGGCAGCCCAGGCGGCCGCGCCGAGCGGCTGCTCCCACAGCGGCAGTACGGCCGGATCGAAGAGCGGGATGAGCGCGGGGTGGCAGTTGGCGAGGCTCTCCAGGGACTTCAGCAGGCCGCCCGGGCCCGGAGGGCGGTCGTCGGCCGGGGCCAGGACGTGGTCGTGGGCGTGCCGGACGAGGGCCGCGGCGTGGATCCAGAGGGCGGCCGTGCGCCGGTCGCCGGTGTCGCGCGTGACCGTGGCGGTGAGCTTGTCGTAGGCGCCGGGTGGAAGGGTGCGGGTGGTCATCTTTCCTCGCAGGGCTCGGGTGCTACTGGCTGTCGGTCATCGCGGCCCAGACCTCGGCGAAGGCAGGGCGGGCCTTGTCCTGCACGCCGGCGGGGGCGGTCACGTAGAAGTCCTCGGCCGTCCCGTACGTCTTGGAGTCCGGGCGGACGCGGGTGCGCACGCGGGCGATGCCGGCGCCGTGGGCGTCCGTGGAGTGCTCGACCGGGCGGTTCAGCGCCGTGGCCGCGGTGGTCAGGAAGGTGCCGGCTTCGGTGCGGCTGCCGGTGCGGACGGTTTTCACCGACCGGTAGACGGTGCCCTTGATGCCGTTGTCGCGGCATTCGGGCTTGGCGCATCGGTCGCCGTGATCGGTCTTGCACTCGGGCCGTCGGCCGGCGGTGTAGACACGCTGCACCCGGTAGACCGCCCAGGGCTCCTCGTCGAGCCGGGCGTCGAACTGGCCGAGCGCCTCGGTGTTCTGGTCGTCGGTGACCCGCCGGAACAGGGTGTCGTCCTTGTAGAGGGAGCTGTTGTCGTTCAGGGCCATCGACAGGTACTCCAGGCGCAGCACGCGCGCCGCGAGGTCGGGGTACTTCCGCAGCCGCTTCAGGTGGTCCGGCTGCGGGGAGCACACCCCAGAGAACGGGCAAACGGGACAATATGACTTGGACATGTTGATCCCGAGGCGGTCCTTGACGTAGCCCTGCACGTCCTTGCGGCCCCAACCGAGCCGGAGCAGCGGGTAGTCCAGAGCGAAGGTCTCGTGGCCGGCCCTTTCGTTGCGCTCGGCCTGGGCTTTGTTGGCCTTGACCGCGCGCTTGCGCTCGTCGGCGTTGTAGCCGAACAGCTTGCCGACCGTCTGGCCGCCGGCCTCCCGCAGTTGAAGATCATCAATGGCGAAGGCCTTGAACTTCTGCGCGCACTTGTGCCCGCCCGCGTACTGCGGAACGGTGCCGTTGGCCTCCAGCTCGTCCATGAGGGTCCACTGGCCGCGGTCGAAGACCTTGCCGGGATTCGTGGTGTCGGAGAGGACCTGGACGCCGGCGGACTCCAGGTGGCCGGCGCGCGCGACCTGCGTGTACCGGATGCCCTTCTCCCGCAGCAGCGGCAGGACGTGGTTCTCGACGTCGGAGATCGTGTCGGGAAACTCGAAGCCGGTCATCGCCGTCACGATCGAGAAGTCGGAGAAGTCCGTGGCGACCCCGAAGGCGGCCGGTTCGTTGATGATCGCCAGGGCCAGCGCCGTCGAGTCGACGCCGAGACCGAAGTTGAGCGACTTGTGCTTCGTCGCGCGGAAGGATTCCAGAGCGTCGGCGGAGGCGACCTCGGCCGGGGACGGCACGCCGGAGGACGACGCTGCGGGGCCGGCCTTGTCGAGGCTGGGTGCGAACAGGGCGAGGGAAGTCATGGGTGTACCTGTGGGGGAGGGGCGGGTGCGGCCTGGGAGGGCCGCACCCGCCGAAGGAGAGGGGGATCAGGGCTGGGACTTCGCGGCGCGTGCAGCGTCGACGCCCGCGGGGGTGAGGAAGGGCCGGTGCTTCGGGCCGGTACGGCCGTCGTCACCGTCGGTGGGCTGCGGGGTGCCGTCGGCGTCCCGGTACTCGACGAGCGCGAGACGGGTGAGGGCGGCGGCGGTTGGCCAGCTGACGTCCCGCAGCGCGCCGTCCTCGTCCGCGGAGTCGATGGCCGCCAGCTGGGAGTCGTTCAGGATCGCCCGCCGCCCGGCGCCGGTGATGAAGTACGGTCCGACGCCCTGCGCCTGCGCCAACTCCGCCGGCAGCCGGAAATCGTCGCCGTCGTTGCGGTAGACCAGGCCGTCGTCCAGGTAGACCTGGAGCGTGGTACGGCTGCCGTGTGACGTGAGGTGCCCCGATGGATGGGCACATGCGGCACGGAGGTGCCGGGGCGCTGGCGGGTAGGACTTGGCTTTGACGCTCATCGCGGGCCCTCCAGCGCGAGAGTCGGCACCGCGGAGAGCGCTGCCGCCTGCGCACCGATCGCCGCCGCCTTGACCTTGAGTCCGCATCCGGAGCGCTCGCACTCCTCCGTCGCCCGCGGGTTGGGCCACCGGCAGTCCGGACAGCTCCACATCAGCCCCGCCGAGACCGCCACCGAGGAGATCACGGCCCTCTGCTCCAGGTCGGCAGCGTCCAGGAGCTGCTCCAACACGGTGGGGTGCGGGGCGCGGTGGTGACTGTGGTCGTCGAGGACGACGGTGTCCTCGACGACGACGCGCAGCGGTACGGTCCCGTCCGGCCGGACGACGTGCTCGGGGTCGGCGCTGTCGAGGTGGACCGAGACCCGCACGACACCGTCCTCGGCGTCCACGTAGCCGAAGACGAGCACACCGGCCACCTCGATGCACGACGGTCCGTCGTCATCGGCGGCGTAGAAGACCGCGCCGCGATTGAGGCCATCGGCCGTCACGGCGTCGGGGAAGGCGAAGTTCAGGGGAACAATCCGAGAGCGGTGCGGCCGTCCGATCTCCTCCGAGTACAGCTCGAAGCCCTGATCGGGCACCGCGTCGCCGTCGGCACCGTAGTAGAGGTCGATCGCCTCCACGTCGTTGGCCGGAGGCTCATCGGGCACGCCGCCCTGGCCGCCCACGTTGGCCCAGTTGCTGCGCACGTGCGTGGCGAGCTCATCGAGGGCAGCGCCCTTCGTGGCGTACGGCGCCGTGGAGTCCTTGTGTCGCGTCCAGATGCGCAGCATCCACACCTGCTCGCCCGGGCGAGGCGCCAGGAAGGCGGAGACGGCCGGGGACCGACGGCCGCCGGCCTCGGCGACGATCTCAGCGTGAACGCGCCGGGCGAGTTCACGGTATGGCGACGGCAGTTCGGCGACGGCCGGTGAGTGGGCCAGGGCGCCGGCGGTGCGCACCAGTTTCTCAATGTCAGAGGGGCGGAAGCGTTCAGCGAGCATGGTCATCCTCGTAGGTGGCAGAGCCCGGCGGTCACGGGCGGGCCCGCCGGGCGTAGAAGTGGGAGTGCTAGATGCCGAGCGCCTGGAGCGCCGCTACCAGGGCGACGGCGCGCTTTCGCTCGGGGGACACCCGAACGCGGCGGATGCGCTTCGGGTCGGAAGGAAGCTGAATGCCCACGGCACCGCCGCGGTCATCCCGGCGCAGCACGTACTGGTCCGCCGAGAGCATCCACGCGTCCCAGTCGTCGGCCTTGCGCCCAGCACGCACCTGGGATTCCGCGGTGGGGGCCGTGACGGGGCAGGAACACGCCGGGTCGTCGCACGGACGGCCCGCCGGATGCCGGGCGATGACGCCGCCCGGACGGTAGGTGGCGCTGGTGCCGTTGAGCATGGGGCACGCCTTCTCCGCATACATCAGGCACGGCGGGTGGAGTGCCGGTTCCGGCGCGTACCCGACGCTCACGTCCTGCGGGCGGACGAGCACGTAGAACCACCGCTCCAGCGGCCGTTCGCAGATCTGACACAGGCTGTTCTCGAAGGCCCGGGCGCGCCTACCCGGGTGAAGCCCGCCGAAGACCGGCAGGCCGTTGTGCTCGAACGAGACGTACGGGACGACCAGGCCGCCACGGGTGGGACGGTGCGCGCACACCGCGGGAATCGCCGGGACGCTCACTGCGGACCACCACCGGAGAGCTCCCAGGAGGGGCGGGCGAGCTCGACCAGGAAGGTGTGGGCGGAGTCGCTGGCCTGGAGCAATCGGACGACCGGGAGTTGTCGGTACTGGTCGAGGAACTCTCCGATCGTCAGCGCGGTGTGGTGCGCGTCGTCCGAGTAGTTGCCGTTGCCGAAGGAGACCAAGCGCTCGCCCTGGTGCTGCGGCCACGTGTAGGCGGCGAGAAGCTCGGCCTGGCTCCAGTTGTTCGGGTTGGCACGGACCTTGACGAGCTCGGCGCCCGGCACCAGCCCCCTGAGCGAGTCGAGGGGCGGCGTCCGGCGCGGTTGGGGGCTGCTCAGAACCATGGCGGTCTCCCAGTTCGAGGCGGGCGCTCGTGGCCCGGGCGGTGAGTTGAAGGGCTGCGGGATTCGCCGCGCAGCGGTGCAGCGGCCTGACGGCCGCCCTCACAAGGCCGGCGAAAGCCGACGTACGGGTTGTGAAGGAGAGGGCGGCCGATCGACCAGACACCCACACGCTACACATTGAAACCTAAATACGCAACATGATGGCGTGGGGTGTTCCCTCATCCCCGCATGACACGGCGAACCGGGCCGTCAGCAGCGCCACGCACAGCGCGCGGATTCCTCCCTGCTCCCACAGCGCCTGGGACTCCGGCACCGCAGCCGGCCACCACTGCACCGATACGCCGTGGCGCACCACGTCGACGGCGACTCCGTACCCGTCGTCCTTGCTCCAGTCAGCCATGCGCACATGCGGGCGCAGCACCTCAACAGCACCCTCGTGGAGGCGGATCGCCTCCTCCTTCGCGCTGCGCGCGGCCCTCCGCAGGGCATGGGCCTGGGCGGCGGACACCGGTCGGTAGACGGTGCTGGCCTCCTCGTTCTCCGCGGAGACGACCAGGGCTCCCCCCTGCGCCGCGAGCACGCGGTCCCGGCCGGCTTCGGTGACCAGTTCGAGCAGCTGTTCCGCGGAAACGGTCGTGTCGGGTCCGCTCTCGGGAACGGCGGAGGCCCGGTAGTGCCCGTGCCGCACGAGGTCCAGGGCGTGCCTGACGGCCAGCATGGCGCGGGCCAGCTCGGTGGAGCCGGGCTGCCCGTTCGCGGCGTAGCGGGTCAGCCGCTGGTGGACCAGGGCCGCTTCCCGCTCGTCGGGTTCGTCGAACTGGCTGGGGATCACCTCCCGAATGGCGAGGTCGATCACCTGCGTCAGGTAGCCGGCGCCGAAGGGCCTGCGGCGGAGCAGGCGAAGCGCCAGCTGTTTGGACGAGTTGGCAAGGACGGTGGCTGGAGCCTCGGACACGAGGTGACTCCTCCCTGATTCGCCGGTCATGAGCCGGGCTGGTGGATGTACGCGATCCACGCCTCGTACTCGGCGGCGCCGAGCACGGGGGGCGGGACGATGGGGGCGCGCCCGAAGCACCGGTCACAGGGATGTGCGCCCAGTTCGGCGCCGGTGGCACCCCCTCGGCGGCCTGGCAACGCTGTGCCGCAGACGGCAAGATCCGCCGGAGTTGACGGGTCCAGCCTCAGATGCAGGTCCTGGCCGTGAAGGACCGGGCGTACCACGACGCCCCCGGCTTCGGAGTCGGGGCCGAAGTGCCGCGCCAGAAACGTGACGGCACGGGCGTGGGCGGACTGGGCTCGCTCCGCCAGAGTCCGGGTGTCATCCGGCAGTTGTTCGACGGCGCGCAGAGGTTGCCGCATGTCTGCCGTCAGACGGTCGACGAGGGCCCGTCCCTCGGTGAGGAACTGCGGCGCGTCGCCGCGGGGGTCGTCGCTACGCTGGCCGACCCAGATCCAGGACAGGGGCACGAACGCGGCCAGCTCGCTCAGGAGTCCGTACCGGCGGCTGACAGCCCAGGTGGTGTATGTGGCGCACGGCCGGTGGGTGCAGGAACCGGCCGGCGCCTGGCAGGCGCGCAGCTCGAAGCGGAAACCGAGCTCGGTCGCGGCAGTGTGAAGGATGCCGAGCTCCGCCAGCGCGCCGCTCTGTTGCGGCCTTGCCCACCAGGCCGGTACGCCGCCGACCGATGGGCCGGGTTCGGTGCTGTGCCCGAGCCCCTGCGCCTCCCCTGAGCGGGCGGAGGCCAGAGTTCGGTGAGCAGAGACGACGCGGGCGCCGTCGATCACGAGGTAGGTCATCAGGGGGTCTCTCCGATTCGGCCGGGCGCAGCAGCGCCCGGCCGTCGAGATGGAATCGCCAGAGGGACGGGGGTCCGGCGATGGGGATCAGGCGAGCGACTTCATGGCCTTGGCGGGCTTCTTCGGCGCGGGCTTCTTGGCAGCCGCCTTTTTCGCCGTGGTGGCGGAGGCGGCGCCGCCGGTGAGGCTGCCCTTCGGGGCCTTCTTCACGGCCACCTCGCTGCCCTTGGGCAGCTTCTTCGCGCCGCTGACGAGGTCCTTGAAGCCCTGCCCCGGGCGGAATCGGGGAACGGAGGTCTTCTTGACCCGCACCCGCTCACCCGTCTGCGGGTTGCGGGCGTACCGGGCCGGGCGGTCGACCTTCTCGAATGCCCCGAATCCGGTGACGGAGACGCGCTCTCCGGCGACAACGGCGCGGAGGATGGCGTCGAGCACGTGGTCGACGGCGTCGGCGGCCTGCTGGCGGCTGCCCATCTTCTCTGCGACCGCTTCGACGAGCTGGGCCTTGTTCATGGCTGAACTCCTGTGCATGTAAAGGGATTTGGGCGCCAGGCGGGGGCGCTGGCATGGGGCCCGCGAATGGAAGCGGGGCGCGTCGTACGGAGTGGCATGAGCGCCTCCGACAACAATCACAGTACACACGAAAAAAAGAACACGCAACGCTAATCGTCATGTTGACGAGAGGAGTGGGGCCGTGTCACTCTGACGTAGCGACAGCGGGTTGGAGCGCCAGGCGAGTTGATGCCGCGCTCCCCGCCACCGCCTTCCTCAGACCATCCACGCGGTACATGACCTCGGGAGAACACCCGTGAACACGAAGCTCGTTGACTCCACCGCCGCCACCCCGATCCCGGCGTCCCACCCGCTCAGCATCCACGCCACCGACCGCGCAGCCGGCGTCCTTCTCGGAGCCGCGTGCGGAGACGCGTTGGGCGTGCCCTACGAGTTCGGCCGCCGACTGACCGCCGACGAGCAGCCCGCCATGATCGGCGGCGGCCTGGGCCCGTACAAGCCGGGCGAGTACTCCGACGACACGCAGATGCACGTGTGCATCGCCGCAGTCGCCGCCACCGGCGCCGACCTGACCAGCGACGGGGCGCTCGACCAGATCGCCCGCAACTTCCACCGGTGGCGTGACGGCGGCGCGAGCGACATCGGGAACCAGACCCGCAGCGTGCTCGGCGCCGCGAAGGCCCACAAGACGGGGACACCCGCACAGGCCATGCTGGCGGCAGCCGACGCCTACACCGCGCGCACCCGGTTCAGCGCGGGTAACGGCTCCCTCATGCGGACCGGCATCGTCGCCCTCGCCTACCTGGACGACGTCGAGGGAATGGTCAGGGCAGCCACCATGATCAGCTCCCTCACGCACTCCGACCCCGAGTGTGCCGAGGCGTGCATCCTGTGGTGCTCCGGCGTCCGCATCGCCGTACTCGAAGGCACCTTCGACGGCGTCCGCCAGGGTGTATCGCTCCTTCCCGCAGACCGGCAGGAGATCTGGCACGCGAGGCTGGACGAGGCCGAGGCGAACCCGCCGCACCACTGGGAGCGGAACGGGTACGTGGTCACCGCTCTCCAGGCCGCGTGGTCCGCCATCACCCGCACGCCCGTCCCCGACCTGGCCCCGGAGCGCGACTCGTTCCCCGCCCAGCACTTCCAGCTCGCCACCGAGGCGGCTGTCCGTGCGGGCAACGACACGGACACCGTGGCCGCGATCGCAGGCGCCCTTCTCGGGGCGCGCTGGGGCGTTTCTGCCATCCCGCTCGACTGGCAGCGGGCGGTGAACGGCTGGCCGATGATGTCCGGCCCCGACCTCGTCCGTCTGGCCGTCCTGACTGCCCGCAAGGGTGACGACGACAGCGACGGCTGGCCGTCGGCCCCGCGCGTCAAGATTCCCGGCTATGCGGGTGCGGCCTTCACGGTGACTCACCCAGAGGACCCCGGGGTCATCCTCGGCAACCTCCCGATGACCGAGTTCACCGGCACCCCGCCGGTCGACGCCGTCGTCTCCCTGTGCCGCATCGGGCAGGACCCGGTCTTCTCCCGGATCGACGCTGAGCATGTCCGCGTCTGGCTTGTCGACAAGGAGGGCGCGAACCCCAACCTCCACTACGCCCTTGACCAGGCGGCCCGCCAGGTCCTTCGGCTCCGGAAGGAAGGGAAGCGCGTCTTCCTCCACTGTGTTGCGGGCCGCTCGCGCACCCCCGCCGTGGCGGCGGCCTACAGCACGCTCTTGGGAACGGACCCGCACACCGCCCTGACGGAAGTCTGGACGGTCCTGGGCAAGCACTGGACCCTCTTGGCGCACCCGCAGCTCCACGACGCCGTCTACGAACTGGCAGGGCAGCCGCCGTACCAGCCGCAGCCCCGCACCCGCCGTAGCCTCTTCTTCCGCAAGCGCGGTTGATTCCGGCACGGTGCGTGGCACCGCTGAAACCAGGGGCGCGGTCTCCGGCGGAGACCGCGCCCCTCTCGGTGCGCCGTCAGCTCGTCAGCGCACCCGCTAGGACAGACACAGCGACCAGATGCAGATGCACCCGGAGCCCGTCGGCCATATGGCCGACGGGCTCCGCGTTTCCGGGCCATCTGCGCAGCCCGTGGCCCCCGCCGGGACCGGACTTGTGACAGGCCGATCGCCTGGCAGGGCGACGCGCTTGCGGCGCGGCCCGGGGCCCGGTCGAGCGCGCCATGGGGGCCGGCGGGCTTCCCGCCGGCCCCCGGCTGTGCCTCGCGCCGTCCCTCTATGCCCTGGCGTCGAAGTTGCCGGACCCCCTGCGGCTGAGGACGAAGTCGTAGACAGTCCTGCGGTACCAGTGGTCTTGAAGGACCCGGGGCTTTCCGCCGTCCCCGGCCGTCCGGTCGGCGAACGGGACCTGCCCGCGGGCGTGGTAGGCGTGGATGGTCTCGCGTGCGAGGGGTTCGCCGCGGGTGGCCATGCCCAGCACCTCGGCGAAGTCGTAGATGTCCAGCAGGTCCAGGGGGTCGCCCTCAGGCAGCGGGTTGACCAATGCCGGCCCGGTGCGCCCATACGTGTGGGCGGTGCTCCTTCACCCAGGCGTCGACCGCGTGCGCGGCATACGTGCGCGGACGGGTGCGCAGGGGCGTCGGGAAGGCCCGGCGGATGACCTTCTTGCCGTCTCGCTTCTCCTTGACGCTGATCCACTGCAGCCCGGTGCGCTCGGAGACGCCGTACCGCGGGCCGATCATCTCCGCGGTCAATTCCGTCTGCTCACCGCGGGCTTCGGACACCGACTCATCCGCCGGCTCGACCTGGACGTCGGCAGAGGAGTTGGCTGCCGGCGTCTCGGGCCACGCCTGACCCGTCAGTTCCGTACGACGCTGGGCCGCGGTCCAGGACCGCCGGCGGTTGTGCCGGACCCACTCGTCCACCTCGGCCGCGCTGTAGCCGTTCTCGCCGGCCTCGGGGAACCCCTCAACGCGGGTCCACCCCCTGGCAGTCTGACCGCTCACGCTGTACGTGCTCGCGATGGCTTGGGCATCGACGTACCCCGTCCGCGCGGTGGGAGCACGTTCCGAGCTCTCGTCGGCGGCTGCAGGGGCCTGTTCAGCGACCGCCGGCTCCTCGGACGTCTTCTGGCGGCGCATGCGACGAGGCCGGTTCACGAACTCGTATGCCGTCTCGCGGAACCACATGCGTTCCGTCACCTCCGGCCGCTCCCCGTCCCCCGGCTTGCGGTCGGGCCCCGGCATCTTCTTCCGGGAGATGTACGTCCGCAGGGTGACCTCGGGCACCGGTTCCTTCCGCCCGAGGGCCTTGCCCTCCCAGGCGGCGATGTCCGACAGCTTCACCAGGTCCTTCGGACCGCCCTCGGGCAGGCCGTACGGGTTGTCCGAGTCCTGCCCCTGCGCCCAGTAGACCGGGAGGTTCTCGCGCAGCCAGTCGTCCACCAGCGCAGCGTCGCGGACCAGGGTTCGCCCGGGACCGGACGGCCATCCCTCCGGAAAGCCCTCGAGCGTGACCCAGTAGGCCACGTTGGCTTCGTTGACCTTGTACTTGGTCGCGATGTCCTGCGAGGTCACAAGTTCATCGGCGTCGGCGGGAATCACTGATACTCCTTGTCGGACCGGCAGTGAACCCGCAGGCCGTAGTCGTGGCCCCGAGGGTGGGGGCCTGGGTGGAACGAGCTTGAGCTGTGACCGGCATCGCCGGCTCCTCTCCGCGCCGGCGCCCTCGATCGTGCAGGGGCAGGCGCTAAAGTACATCACGTTTGACTAATAGGCAACGTCAGTGCCCGTGGGGGTGCCTTCGGGGAGGGGCGGTGATCCGCCC
>NZ_JBLTJC010000352.1:0-10711 GCF_048158785.1 Streptomyces colwelliae
CCGAGGGCCTGGCGGACGCGCAGCAGCACTTTGTCCACGACTACGGCCTGAACCTGGTCGGCGGCTGCTGCGGTACGACCCCCGAGCACCTGCGCCGGCTCGTCGAGCGGGTCCGCGAGGCCACGCCAGCCCCCAGCCCCCCAGGGGCGCGGGGAACTGCGCGACCAGCCACGACGGCGCAGCAGACGAAATCGGACCCGTAACCTAGGAATGTGAGCAGCAACCCCGACGCCCTCCTGGGCCCCGCCGAGATCCGCGAACTGGCGGCAGCCCTGAACGTCCGCCCCACAAAACAGCGCGGCCAGAACTTCGTGATCGACGCGAACACGGTCCGCCGCATCGTCCGCACCGCGGACGTCCGCCCCGACGACGTGGTCGTGGAGGTGGGCCCCGGCCTCGGCTCACTCACACTCGCGCTGCTCGAAGTCGCCGACCGCGTCACCGCCGTGGAGATCGACGACACCCTCGCGAGCGCACTGCCGGCGACGGTAGCCGCCCGCATGCCCGACCGGGCCGACCGCTTCGCGCTGGTGCACTCCGACGCCATGCAGGTGACCGAGCTGCCGGGCCCGCCCCCGACCGCGCTGGTCGCCAACCTCCCGTACAACGTGGCCGTACCGGTGCTGCTGCACATGCTGGAGCACTTCCCCAGCATCGAGCGCACGCTGGTGATGGTCCAGGCGGAGGTCGCCGACCGGCTGGCCGCGCCGCCCGGTTCGAAGGTGTACGGCGTCCCGTCCGTGAAGGCGAACTGGTACGCCGAGGTCAAGCGGGCCGGTTCCATCGGCCGCACCGTCTTCTGGCCGGCACCGAACGTGGACAGCGGCCTCGTGGCACTGAGGCGCAGGCCCGAGCCGCTGAAGACCACCGCCACCCGTCGCGAGGTCTTCGCCGTGGTCGACGCGGCCTTCGCGCAACGCCGCAAGACCCTGCGGGCGGCGCTCGCGGGCTGGGCGGGGTCGGCGGCGGCGGCCGAGGTGGCACTGGTGGCCGCCGGGGTGTCCCCGCAGGCGCGCGGCGAGTCGCTCACCGTCGAGGAGTTCACGCGCATCGCGGAGAACAAGGTGGGCGCCGAGACCAAGGTGGACGCCGAAGCGGTTCAAGAGGCCCAGCACGAGGAGCCCGGCAAGTGAGCGTCACCGTCCGCGTCCCCGCCAAGGTCAACGTCCAGCTCGCGGTGGGTGCCGCGCGCGCTGACGGCTTCCACGACCTGGCCAACGTCTTCCTCGCGGTCGGCCTGTACGACGAGGTCACGGTGACGCCCGCCGACGAACTCCGCGTCACCTGCGCGGGCCCGGACGCGGCCCAAGTCCCCCTGGACGGTACAAACTTGGCGGCGCGTGCGGCCGTAGCGCTCGCGGAGCGGTACGGCCGTGATCCCGCCGTGCACATCCACATCGCCAAGGACATCCCGGTCGCCGGCGGTATGGCGGGCGGCAGTGCGGACGGCGCGGGCGCGCTGGTGGCGTGCGACGCGTTGTGGGGCACCGGTGCCTCGCGGGCCGAACTGCTCGACATCTGCGCGGAGTTGGGCAGTGACGTGCCGTTCAGTCTGGTCGGCGGGGCGGCGCTCGGTATCGGGCGGGGGGAGCAGCTGACCATTCTCGAGGTCGGGGGCACCTTCCACTGGGTGTTCGCGATGGCCGAGCGGGGGCTGTCGACCCCCGCTGTCTTCCGGGAGTTCGACCGGCTGGGCGAGGGCATCGACATCCCCGAGCCGGTCGCCTCGCGGTCACTCCTCGACGCGCTCGCGAAGGGCGACCCGGACGCGCTCGCCGCCGCCGTCTCCAACGACCTTCAGCCCGCCGCCCTTTCGCTCTTCCCGGAGCTGGCCGACACCCTCGCCGCGGGCCGCACCGCGGGTGCCCTCGCCGCGCTGGTCTCCGGCTCGGGCCCGACGACGGCGTTCCTCGTCCGTGACCCCGAGGCGGCGGCCCAGGTGGCCGAGGCGCTGGCGGGCTCCGGGACCTGCCGGACGGTACGTAGGGCGGCGGGTCCGGCGGCCGGGGCGACCGTGATCGACCGACCTTCACACCAGGTTCACGGAACGCCCGCCTGACCTGCAAAAATACGCATGTTCGGTGTTATCCAAACCACATTGATTAAATGTTCATCAATCGACCTCAAGGTTCCTTTCGCGCGCTCTGTCCCAGAGGAACGGCTGGCATGATCAGCCAACCTCCGGTCCTCGTTACCGGCGGTACTCCCTGCGCGCGCGGTCTCGCCGCGCCACGCCCGAGAGGAACCTCCCCATGGGCCACATGGACCACTTCAGCGCCGGCTGGGTCACCCCGGTCCTGTCCTACGCGATGGCCTGCGTCGGCGCCGCGCTCGGACTGCGCTGCACCGTAAGGGCACTTGAGGCGGACGGCGCCTCCAAAAGGAACTGGCTGACCCTCGCCTCCGTCGCCATCGGCTCCGGCATCTGGACCATGCACTTCGTGGCCATGCTCGGCTTCAGCGTCGAGGGCACCCCCATCCGCTACGACGTCCCGCTCACCGTCCTCAGCCTGCTGATGTCCATCGGCGTGGTCGCCGCCGGAGTCTTCACCGCCGGATACGGCCGCTCCCGCGTCACCTCGGTCGCCTTCGGCGGCATCGGCACCGGCCTCGGCGTCGCCGCCATGCACTACACCGGCATGGCCGCCCTCGACCTGCACGGCGAGATCGACTACGACCCCGGGCTCGTCATCGCCTCCGTCGCGATCGCCGTCGTAGCCGCGACCGCCGCGCTCACCCTCACCCTGGTCGTGCGCGGCCCGGTCCTCGCCACCCTCGCCGCCCTCGTCATGGGGCTCGCGGTCAGCAGCATGCACTACACCGGGATGTACGCCGTGAGCGTCGCCCTCGCGCCCAGCAGCGCGACCCTGTCCGGAGCCACCGCCACGGAGTTCATCTTCCCGCTCGCCGTCGTGCTCGGCTCCTTCCTCTTCCTCGCGTCCGCCTACGTCGCCCTCTCCCCGACCGGCAAGCACCACGAGTCGGCCATCGCCGCGGAGCTGCTGCGCGAGGTCGAACTCGCCACGGTCTGAACGGACTTCGGCCGACCTACGGCAACGGCACTCACTTCCTGGGGGAGGGAGAGGGCGTCGGCGCCGGTTGCCGAACGGAACCGAACTCGCCGCGGTCCGGGCCGGGTTCGTATCTCCCCACACCGTGGCGGACCCCAACTCCGGGGCCATGGACGCCGAGTAGTTCCGCGAGGCCGGACCCACCCGGGGCCGAGCCGGGCTTCGACAGTCCGGTCGGCGCCGGCCCCGACTCCCGGGGGCACCCACCCCGAATCGCTGCGCGAGGTCGAACTCGCCATGGTCTGAGCCCACTTCGGCTCTCCCCGCACGGCACGGCCGCCAACTCCCCAGGCCGCAGCCGCCGTACGAACCACCCCCGCACTTCCCCTGAACGAGGTCCCCCATGCGTGTCCTCCGCGCGTCGGCCCGACTGCGCCCCAGATCGGTCCGCGCGAAGATCGTCGCCCTGCTGATGCTGCCCATCGTGTCCCTGATGGCCCTGTGGGGCTTCGCCGCGGTGACGACCGCGTCGAGCATCGCCGGCACCGAGACCGCCAAGGACGTCAACTCCGAACTCCTCACGCCCGTGGCCGAGTTCGTCACCGCGGTGCAGACCGAGCGGACCGCCGCCCTGCGCCACGCGGACGCACCGGGTGCCTTCAAGAAAGCCACCGCGGCGACCGACAGGGCGGCCTCCGCCCTGCGCGACGGCGTCAACGACTCCAGCTCGGACGCCGCCCTCATCGACTCCACGCTGCCGAGCCGTATCGACAAGCTGGAGACCGACGCCGACGGCCTGGCCGCGCTGCGCACGGACGCCACCGCCAAGGGCGCCAAGTCGACGGCCACGTACGGCGATTACTCGGCGATCGTCGAGCACGGCTTCTCCGTCACCGGCGCGCTCACCGGCGACAAGACCGCCGCCGACGCCTCCGAGGCGCGCGTGGTGCTCGAACTGTCCCGGGCCCGCGAGGCCGTCGCCCAGGAACAGGCGCTGCTCGGCGCCGCCCGTACCGGGGGCGAGCTGACGAAGGAGCAGTACGCGCTGTTCGTCGGTGCCGTCACCACCCAGCGCACGCTGCTCGCCCCCGCGGTCGCCGACCTCAGGGCCGAGCACCGGACGGCGTACCGCAAGGTCCTGGACGGCGACGGATACACCGAACTCCAGGCGGTCGAGAACCGGGTCCGCAGCGCGGGCCCCGGCACCTCGGCCGCGTCCGCCGGCTTCCTCAAGGGCTGGGACTCCAGCGTGAGCGGTGTCCTCAAGGGGCTCGAGACCGCCGAGACCGAGGCCGGTACCGGAGCCACGGCCGCCGCCGACCCGTTCGGCTGGGACACGCTCGGCGCCTCCGGGGTCGCCGTCGTGCTCGGCCTGGTCGGCGTGCTGCTGTCGCTGCTCGTCTCCGTGCTCGTCGGCCGCGGCCTCATCGTCGAACTCCTCGACCTGCGCAACTCCGCCCTCGAAGTGGCGGGCCGCCGCCTCCCGCAGGCCATGCGCAGGCTGCACGCGGGACAGGGCGTCGACATCGACGCCGAGGCCCCCATGCGCCGCCTCGCCGGTGACGAACTGGCCCAGGTCGGCACCGCGTTGACCGCCGTGCAGCGCGCCGCCCTCAAGGCCGCCTCCGAGCGCGCCGAACTCCTCAGCGGGATCTCCGGCGTGTACGTCAGCCTCGCCCGCCGCAGCCAGGTGCTGCTCCACCGCCAGCTGGACCTCCTCGACGCGATGGTGCGCCGCCAGCGGGACCCGGCCGAGCTGCACGAGCTGTACCGCGTCGACTACCTGGCCACGCGCATGCGCCGCCACTCCGAGAGCCTGCTGATCCTGTCCGGGATCGCGCCCGGCCGCGGCTGGCGGGACCCGATCCCGCTGACCGACATCCTGCGCGCGGCCGTCGCCGAGATCGAGAACTCGTCCCGGGTGCAGATCTGGGCCGTACCGAAGGTGTCGCTGACCGGCGGTTCCGTCGCCGACGTGATCCATCTGCTCGCCGAACTCGTCGAGAACGCGACCGCCTTCTCACCGCCCAGCACCCAGGTGCAGCTGCGCGCGGCCCGGATGCGGGAGGGCGTCCTGATCGAGATCGAGGACAGCGGCTTCGGCATGAAGGAGGACGCGCTGGCCGATGCCAACCGCAAGATCCAGTCCGAGAAGGTCGACCTCCTCGACGCCAAGCAGATCGGCCTGTTCGTGGTCAACCGGCTCCGTGAACGGCAAGGACTGCGTGTGGAGATACGGCACTCGTCGAGCGGCGGGGTCACGGCCGCGGTGCTCATCCCCGAGGGTCTGATGCGCGACGACATGCCGGTGGGGGAGCGGCAACAGACGTCCGGCGGGCGGGGGCTGGCGCCCGCGTCGGCCCTGGTCCCGCACCAGCGACTGCGCGGGGCGGGGGCCTGAGACCGAGGCGCTCTTCGCACCATCTCCACACAGATGTACCGCAATCGCAGTACAAGTGGGGCGGGTGGGACGGATAGGGTCACTTGATACTTCAAGCGTTCCATCGGGGCGCGCGCCACCGAATGCCAAGTGCACTGCTGGAAGGGTCACTTCCGTGTCCGAAACCCCCACACCGTCGTCCGTCACGCCGTCCCACCGCCGGAAGCGGTCCCTCTCGCGTCGCGGCGCGATCGGGGCCGCCGGAGCCGTCGCCGCCGGGGCCGCCCTGACCCCGGTGGTGTTCGCGGCCACCGACTCGGGCTCCGGCTCCGACTCCACGAGCACCGATGCCGCCCCCGCCGGCACCAAGCCGGAGACCTTCCCGGCCACCCGCACGGCCGCCGCCACCGGCACCGCACCGGCCACCACCGCCTTCGCCGCGTCCTACGTCGGCCTGCGCTGGACCGGCGCCCAGGACGGCGCCGGCATCCGCCTCGCGGACGGCGCCTGGCAGCGGACCGGCAGCGGCTGCGCGACGATCGACGGCGGCGGTACGGCCCTGGTCGCGGCCGACGAGGCCACGAGCTACGAGGTCAAGACACCGGCAGGCGCGACGGACGTACGCTCCATCGCCATCGACTGCACCCGCGGCCCCGACCGCACCTTCCACGTCCCGTCCGAGGCGACCCGCGTCCGCGGCGTCCGCTACCTCTCGCGCCCGGCCTGGGGCGCCGACGAGTCGAAGCGGTACAAGGACGGCAAGGTCAACACGCCTGAGGCGTACTACCCGTTGCAGTCGATCACGGTCCACCACACGGACACCCCGAACGCCGACCCGGACCCGGCCGCGACCGTCCGCGGCATCTACGAGTACCACGCGGTCACCCTCGACTGGGGCGACATCGGCTACCACTTCCTCATCGACGAGGCGGGCGTGGTCTACGAGGGCCGCTACTCCGGCGACGACCTGATCCCGGCCTTCGACAAGGACGGCAACCTCGTCACCGCCTTCCACACGGCCGGCTTCAACTCCGGCAACCTGGGCATCGCCCTCATCGGCAACCTCGTGGCCCAGGCCCCCACGGACGCGGCCAAGGCCTCGCTGATCCGCCTCATCAAGGTGATCGCCCGCTTCAAGGGCCTCGACCCCCAGGCGAAGATCACCTACACCAACCCGGTGAACGGCGTGAAGAAGGACAACGAGACGATCAGCGGCCACAGGGACTGGCTCCAGACGGACTGTCCGGGCCAGACGATGTACGACTTGCTGAGCGAGGTCAGGACGGCAGCGGCAACGCGCTGATCTGAAAACAGGGGGGACGGGACGCTTTCAGGGGCGCGGGGAACTGCGCGACCAGCCCCCACGGCGTGGCAGCCTCCGACGGCGCTTCGTGGCACCCCCGGCGGAGCGCCTACCCTGGGAGGCTGACCGTCCCCCCTGTCAGGAGAGAAATGGCCGTCAACCTGGTCAATGTCGAGAACGTCAGCAAGGTGTACGGCACCCGTGCCCTGCTCGACGGCGTCTCGCTCGGTGTCTCCGAAGGGGACCGGATCGGGGTCGTGGGCCGCAACGGAGACGGCAAGACCACCCTGATCCGGATGCTCGCCAAGCTGGAGGAGTCCGACACCGGACGCGTCACGCACTCCGGCGGACTCCGCCTCGGTGTCCTCACACAGCACGACTCCCTCGACCCGGAGGCGACCGTCCGCCACGAGGTCATCCGGGACATGGCCGACCACGAGTGGGCGGGCAACGCCAAGATCCGCGACGTACTCACCGGACTGTTCGGCGGCCTGGACATGCCTGGCTTCCCGCAGGGACTCGACACCGTCATCGCCCCGCTCTCCGGCGGCGAGCGTCGCCGTATCGCGCTCGCCAAGCTGCTCATCGAGGACCAGGACCTGGTCGTCCTCGACGAGCCGACGAACCACCTCGACGTCGAGGGCATCGCCTGGCTCGCCCAGCATCTGCGCGAGCGCCGTTCCGCGCTCGTCTGCGTGACCCACGACCGGTGGTTCCTGGACCAGGTCTGCACCCAGATGTGGGACGTGCAGAAGGGCGACGTCTTCGAGTACGAGGGCGGCTACACCGACTACGTCTTCGCCCGCGCCGAGCGCGAGCGCATCGCCGCCACCGAGGAGACCAAGCGGCAGAACCTGGTCCGCAAGGAGCTGGCCTGGCTGCGCCGGGGCGCCCCCGCCCGTACGTCGAAGCCGCGCTTCCGCGTCGAGGCCGCCAACGAACTGATCGCGGACGTGCCGCCGCCGCGCGACACCAGCGAGCTGATGAAGTTCGCCTCCTCGCGCCTGGGCCGGACGGTCTTCGACCTGGAGGACGTGACCGTCCAGGCCGGCCCGAAGGTCCTCCTCAAGCACATCACCTGGCACCTCGGCCCCGGCGACCGCGTCGGCCTGGTCGGAGTCAACGGCGCCGGCAAGACCTCCCTGCTGCGCGCCCTGGCCGACGCCTCCCGCAGCGACGGCGAGACGCAGCCCGCGGCCGGCAAGGTCGTCGTAGGAAAGACGGTGAAGCTCGCCTACCTCTCCCAGGAGGTGGCCGAACTCAAGCCCACGCTGCGGGTGTTGGAGGCCGTGCAGCAGGTGCGCGAGCGCGTCGATCTCGGCAAGGGGCGGGAGATGACCGCCGGGCAGCTGTGCGAGACGTTCGGCTTCAACAAGGAGAAGCAGTGGACGCCGGTCGGGGACCTGTCCGGTGGTGAGCGGCGCCGGCTGCAACTCCTCCGTCTCCTCATGGACGAGCCCAACGTCCTCTTCCTCGACGAGCCCACCAACGACCTCGACATCGAGACCCTGACCCAGCTGGAGGACGTCCTCGACGGCTGGCCCGGGTCGATGATCGTGATCTCCCACGACCGGTTCTTCGTCGAGCGCACCACCGACAAGGTGTACGCCCTCCTCGGCGACGCGACCCTGCGGATGCTGCCGCGCGGCATCGACGAGTACCTGGAGCGGCGCCACCGTATGGAGGAAGTGGCCGCGGCCGCCGTCCCCGTCGTGGAGAAGGCCGTACCCGCCGTGAGCGCCGCCGACCAGCGGGCCGCGAAGAAGGAACTCCAGAAGATCGAGCGGCAGTTGGACAAGGTCTCCGAGAAGGAGACCAAGCTGCACGCCCAGATCGCCGACAACGCCACGGACTTCGCGAAAGTGGCCGAACTGGACGCTCAGCTACGGGACTTGAGCGGCGAGCGGGACGAGCTGGAGATGCGGTGGCTGGAACTCGCCGAGGACGCGTGAAGGGTGAGTGAAGGCGCATAACGGGGTCATCACGGGCCGGTCCTCCCTTGGGAACAGGGGTGAACCGGCCCGTTCCTCATGGACAGCTCAGTGATAGAAAGGGCCGTCTGAGACCTGCTTGAACGCGCCTCCGGATCCTTCGCGAACCTCGGGGCGTGGCTAAAAATCAGTGAACGAGGGGGAGCCGCTGATGACTCAGCCGCCCGAACAGCCGCCGTCCGGTGGTTACGGAGCGCCGCCGAACCAACCGCCACAGCCACCGTCCGGCGGCTTCGGGGCTCCTGTTCCACCGGCGCCCGGCTACGGCTATCCGCAGCAGCAACCACAGCAGTCCGGCCCCTACGGCTATCCGCAACAGCCGCAGCAGCCCGGCCCCTACGGCCAGCCGCAGCAACCGGGGCCGTACGGTCAGCAGCCGCCCTACGGCGGGTACGGATACCCGCCGCCCTCACCCCAGTTCACCCCGCCGCCCCCCGGCGGCGGCTCCCGCAACCCCTTCAAGGGGAAGCCCGCGCTCGTGATCGCGGCGGCCGTGGCAGGGCTGTTGGTCGTCGGCGGCACGGTGTGGGCGGTCACGAGCGGCGGTGACGACAAGAAGCCGGTGGCGGAGCAGAGCGACAGCCCCGAGCCGTCCGCCAGCGGTACGGTCGACGACCCCGCGAACCCCGGTGACGGCAGCGGCGACGGCGGCAAGGACGCCGAGGACCTCAACGCGGGCCGCAAGTCCGGCGAGGCGAAGGTGCTCTGGTACAAGGAGGCGCCGGACGCGCCCGGTTCCGGCGCCGACGCCCCCGGCATGTGGATCACCGGCAAGACCGCGGTGAAGGCGGCGTACAAGGAGGTCGTCGCCTACGACGTCGGCAACGGCGACCCGGCCTGGCCCGCGGTCACCTTCCCGCAGAAGATCTGCGCGGTCACCGCGGAGAAGTCGTCCGACGGCAAGATCGTCGTGGCGTACGAGAGCGGTGTCAGCGACAACGCCAAGTGCAACCAGCTCCAGCAGCTCGACCTGAACACCGGGGCGAAGGGCTGGACGGCGGTCGTCCCGGACGGCGACCTCTTCGACAGCGCGATCTCCATCGGGCTGTCCGTCACCGGCAGGACGCTGATGGTGGGCCGCTCGCAGTCCGGGATCGCCTACGACGTCGACACCGGCAAGAAGCTGTACGAGAAGAAGAAGTACGGCGCGGCCTGCTTCCCGGGCGGGTTCGCGGGCGGCGCCCGGCTGATCTCGGTCTCGTCCTGCGGGGCGGGCTCCTCCACCGAGCACGACGAGGTGCAGGAGCTGGACCCGGCGACCGGCAAGGCCAGGTGGACCAAGTCGATCCCCAAGGGCTGGTCGGTGTCCCATGTGTACTCCGTGGACCCGGTCGTTCTCTACATGACCGACTCGGACGACAAGCACTGGAACATCTCGACGCTGAAGGCCGACGGTTCGGTCCGCTCGCAGGTCGACTCCAAGGCCACCTTCGCGCCCTCCTGCGGTTCGTCGTTCCTCGACAGCGACCTCCAGGGCTGCGAGGACGTCGCGGTCGACGCGACCACCCTGTACCTCCCGACGGACGCGACGACCGGCGCCAACCAGATCGTGGCGATCGACCTGGCCACCGGCAAGGAGAAGTGGCGCGTCAAGTCGCCCGAGTCCGTGTCGATGGTCCCGATCAAGGCCGAGGGCGGCAAGCTCCTCGCCTACGTCGAGGCGTCCTACGGAGCGGGCGGCCAGGTCGTGTCCGTCCCCACGGCAGGCTCCTCCCACGCGACGACGAAGCTGCTCCAGATGCCGGAGGGCACCGCGCAGATCGAGTCCAGCTTCTTCTCGCGGGACATCGACTACGTCGACGGGCGCTTCTACATCTCGTCGACCCGGCTCAACGGCAACGACGACACGAAGGAGAAGTTGATGCTCGCGTACGGCAAGTGAGACCCCGACTTCTCCCCGCGTATCCGACGGCTGGGCTGCATGCAGGGACCCTTCGCGCCAACGGCAGCCGCCGGTCTCCGGCTGCACCCTTTCGATCACCCTGTGTCGTGCGGTGCGAGGGCGCGCGCTGGAGGAGACCGACCG
>NZ_JBLTJC010000353.1:0-10700 GCF_048158785.1 Streptomyces colwelliae
GACCACGACCCCCACCGGGAGTCCGACCACCTCGTCCTCAGATCCGACCACGACCGGCACGGCCCCGCCGCCCTCCAGCACGGGGACGGCCAACACGTCCACGGGGCACGGCACTTCGACGAGTTCGTCCACGACCACGACACCGCCGACGACGGAGACGTCCGCGGCGGTGGGGCCGACGAGCTCCGGATAACCCGTCCCAACCCGTAAGCCCCAGCTGCGACATCGCGCCCGCAGGCGATCCCGCATGCCCTGCGGCTGCCCACAGACCAGGACAGAACATGGTAATGCTGACGAGCCAAACGGGTCCGATGAGTCAACTGCCGCTCCGCACACCGGTGTCGGCACACCACCGCGAGCCCGTCCTCGACGTGGTCGTCCCCGTGTTCAACGAGGAGAAGGACCTCGAACCGAGCGTACGGCGGCTGCACGCACACCTGTCGGAGACGTTCCCGTACCCGTTCCGCATCACGGTCGCGGACAACGCCAGTACGGACGGGACCCCGCGCATCGCGGCCCGACTGGCCACCGAATTCCCCGAGTTGGAGTGGCTGCGGCTCGCCGAGAAGGGCCGGGGCCGGGCGCTGCACACGGCCTGGTCCGGGTCACGGGCGCCCGTGCTCGCCTACGTCGACGTCGACCTGTCGACCGACCTCGCGGCGCTCCTCCCGCTGGTCGCCCCGCTGATCTCGGGCCACTCCGACATCGCGATCGGCACCCGGCTGGCCCGCGGCTCCCAGGTGGTGCGCGGCCCCAAGCGCGAGGCCATCTCCCGTTGCTACAACGCCCTGTTGCGCTCCACCCTCGCCGTCGGCTTCTCCGACGCGCAGTGCGGCTTCAAGGCGGTACGGCGTGATGTCGCCGAGCGGCTGCTGCCCCTGGTGAAGGACTCGGGGTGGTTCTTCGACACCGAACTGCTGGTGATCGCCGAACGGGCCGGACTGCGTATCCACGAAGTACCGGTCGACTGGGTGGACGACCCCGACAGCCGGGTCGACATCGTGTCCACGGCACTGGCCGACCTGCGTGGAATCTCCCGCATCGGACGGGAGTTGGCGCGCGGCACGCTCCCGACGGCGGGGCTGCGCCGGGCCGCCGACGACGGCTCGCGCCCGGCCGGCCTGGCCGCCCAACTCCTGCGCTTCGCCGCCGTAGGAGCGGTGAGTTCCGTCGGATACGTCCTGCTGTACGTGGCGTTGCGCCCGGCGACGGGCGGCCAGACCGCCAACGCGCTGGCGTTGCTGCTCTGCGCCCTCGCCAACACGGCCGCGAACCGCCGCCTGACGTTCGGACTGCGCGGCCGCACCGGCGCACTCCGCCACCAGGCCCAGGGCCTCCTGGTCTTCACGGTCGGCCTCGCCCTCACCAGCGGCTCCCTCGCACTCCTGCACCACACGACACCAACTCCCGCACGCACCACGGAAGTCGGCGTCCTGGTCGCCGCCAACCTGGCCGCGACCCTCGTACGGTTCCTGCTCTTCCGGGCCTGGGTGTTCCCCGCCAGGCGTCGCCGCGAGACGGAGGCGACGGCGATATGAGCGACACGACGACCTTGATCCGGCCCGTCGCCGGGAACTCCCCGGAGACCTCAACTGGCCTCCCGTACGGGGCTGTTGGTGCGTTCCTGCGCCGCACGGCCCGCCACTACGGCCCGGTGCTCGCGCTGTACGGCGTGCTGAAGCTCATCGGTTTCTCCGTCTTCATGTACCTGCTGGACTCCGACGGCGGCTTCCGGACGAGGGACCCGCGCTTCGGCGGCGGCGCCCACGTCTGGGACGTACTCGCGACCTGGGACGGCTGGTGGTACCAGCAGATCGCCGAACACGGCTACCACCCCGCGCTCGTCCAAGTCCCCGGCGCCACCGGCCTGATCACCCTCGAAGGCAACTCGGCGGCCTTCTTCCCGCTCTACCCGGCGACGATGCGACTGGTCTCCGACGGGACGGGCCTGGGTCTGTACGGCTCCGGGATGCTGGTGTCGGTCGTGGCGTCGTTCGCCGCGGCGCTTGGCATCCACGCCGTCACGGCCCGGTTCGGGGGTAGACGGGCCGGGTTCGCGGCAGCGGGGCTGTGGGCCGTCTGGCCCGGCTCCGGCATGGAGTGGTCGGCGTATTCGGAGTCCCTCTACATCGCCCTCGCGGTCTGGGCCTGCCACGCCGTCATGACCGACCGCTGGCTCACCGCGGGCGTCCTCACCTTCGCCGCCGGCCTCAACCGCCCGACGGCCGTGGCGCTCATCGCCGCCCTCACCGTCGCCGCGCTCCAGACGCTCCACCGCCGCCGGGAGAACCTCGCGGGCCCCTGGGTCGCGATGGCGATCGCGCCGCTCGGTCTGGTCGGCTACCTCCTCTGGGTCGGCAATCAAATGGGCGACCTGACGGGCTACTTCAAGCTCCAGTCCGGTGCCTGGGCGCACAGTTTCGACTACGGCAAGCACACCGTCGACGTCTTCGGCTCCATGGCGGTCGGGCGCTTCAACTACCTGTTCGCGTACCCCTTCGAGGACATCATCGGCGTGGCCGTCGTCCTGCTGGCCGCACTCCTGATCCCCCTCCTGATCCGCCTGCGCCCACCGGCCGTCCTGACCGTCTACACCCTGCTCACCCTCGCCCTGGTCCTGGGCAGCCAGCAGATCTTCGGCAACGTCTCCCGCTATCTCCTCCCGTGCTTCCCCCTCCTCATCCCGTTGGCCGTCAAGCTCCGCACCCTCCAACTGCCCATGCTGTGCCTGCTGTTGGGCATCGCGGCGGTCGCGTCGGGGTCGTACGGGGGGTATGTGCTGTTTGAGGTGGGGGTGCCGTAGGCGGCAGGGGTGGGTTGTGGACGGGGGCTCGTGGAGAGGCACGCCCGCTGTTACCGGCGGGCCGGCGTTCCGTACGTCGAGTCGGACATCATGGGTCGGCTCGAGGGCCCCATCTGGGCGCGGGGCGCCGGGAGTTGGTGCGTACCGAGTGGATCGAGGCCCTGCGTGTCCTCGGACGGCTCGACCATGCCGGCGCGAGCTTCCGGCGCCGGACGGGCACCGCGTGTCGCGCCTTTGCCAGTGGGTCGTGAGCACGACAGAATCGCCCTCGTCCGCGAGGACGTCGATCGCCGGCGCCCGTTCAAGGCGATCACGAACCACCGCGGGCCCCCACGGACGACCACGACGTCTTCGACCCTTCGACGCCGCCGTACCGCCCGTGCGGGAATCCACAACTCCCGTACTGGAAGGACGACATGACGGCCTCCTCCGAGGACCCGACTGCGGAGGCCGATCCGACGCCGGAGGCCGCCACGGCCCGAGCCGAGCAGCGCGACGCCGCGTCACTGTCCCTGCCACGCCGGCAGAGGGGCCCCTCTGTGATCGCCGCTGCCGCCGCCGCGCTGGGGCCCGCTGCCGACTCCGAGTCCGGGGCCGTGCCCGACCCCGGGTCGGTGTCCCCGCCGCCGTTGTCCGCGGCGGCGGCCGAGTTCGCGGCACTCACCGAGGGCGCGCCGGACACCGCGGCACCCGGCGTCCGCACCGGTGTCCGCGCCAGGGTCATGGCTGACCACCGCGCCGACGGCACAGCCGTTCCGGGCCGGTCCGCGCCCCACCCCGCACGGCGCCGCAAGGTGCTGCTCGCCGCCGCCGCCGTCACCGCCGGCGTCCTGCTGATCGGCTCCCTGTTCCTCATGGGCGGCGGCAGCGAGGGGAGTTCGGAGGTGGCCGGCACTGGATCGGACGCCGCCCTGGACGGAGGCGGCAACCAGGACGCGTCCGGCTCCGCCTCGCCGTCGGGTGAGTCCTCCGCGCTCGACGCCGACGCCACCCGGCACCCCGACGGGCGGCCGACGTCGGACGCCGCTTCGCCGGGATCCGGCAAGAACACCGTTGGTTCCACGGCCACTTCGAACGGCGAAACCAAGAACGGCCTTGCCTCGCCCGGTAGTTCGCCCGGGGACTCCTCGCCGGCCGCCGAATCCGCCGACGCGGCCAAGGGCGTGCTGATCCGTGGCCGCGCCTCCAGCCGCTGCGTCGATGTGACCGGAGGCAGTTCGGCGGACCACACCCGGCTCCAGATCTGGGACTGCACGGGCGCCGCCCGTCAGAGGTGGCAGTTCGCGTCGGACGGGACCGTCCGTGCTCTGGGCAAGTGCATGGATGTCGACGGCGGTTCCCGGCAGGACGGCGCGTGGATCAAGATCGTCGAATGCAATGGCACGGGGGCCCAGCGGTTCCAGCTCAACGCCGCGAACGACCTGGTCAACATCCAGGCCGACAAATGCGTCGACGTCACCGACCAGGGGACCGGCAACGGCGCGGAGTTGCAACTGTGGACCTGCACCGGAGCGGGCAACCAGAAGTGGAGCACCGGCTGACGCGGACGATCCCCATCAGCCCGATGGCGACGGGGTGTCCGAAGCGCTGGGGCTCATCTCGGGCATGCGGTGGAAGCCCGTCCCGTAGATCGCCGCGACCGGCATCGGCGCGAACGGAAGCGCCGTCCATGACGAGATCTTCCTGAGGTTGGCTCCTCAACGGGACCACGGCGGCCGGTCCGGGGAACCGTGCGTACATCGGGTCGGCCGCGAGGGGGCTGGGAGCACGGGCGGAGGCGGTCAGGCGGACGTGGCGGGATCCGGGGAGTCGTAGGCTGGCAGACTTCGTTCTGTGAAATCCGTGGTGAAGCGAACGACGAGTGACTTGCGGCGGCACAACCGGTCCATCCTCCTCTCCGCTCTGTATGTGCAGGGACCCACCAGCCGGAACCAGCTGACCCGTGTCTCCGGCCTCAGCTCCGCGACGGTGAGCAATGTCGTCTCCCAACTCCTCGCCGAGGGCCTGATCGCGGAGGGCGGTTCGGAGGACTCCGACGGGGGCAGGCCGCGCTCGGTGCTAGAGATCCGCCCGGACTACGGCTCCGTGATCGGCGTCGACATCGGTGAGACGCACGTCCGGATCGGGCTGTTCGACTGGACCCTGTCGGTGATCACCTCCGAGGTCTACCCGATCGCCGACACCCGGCTCGACGCCGAATCGGTGGCCGCACTGGTGCTCCAGGGCATCTCCGACGTGACCCGCGCCGCGGGCGTCGACCCCGCGGACCTGCTCGGCATCGGCGTCGGTGTGCCCGGCGCGGTCCAGCCCGACCCGCGGATTCCCGGGCGCACGCTGGTGCACGCGCCGACGCTCGGCTGGTCCGGTGTCGCGCTCGGCGAGATGCTCGCCCCCGGAGTCGCCGCCCCGCTCATGCTGGACAACTGCGCGCGGACCCTGGGCCAGGCGGAGATGTGGCGCGGCGTGGGGCAGGGCGCCGACCGGGTGGTCACCGCGCTCATCGGGGTCGGGGTGGGCGCGGCCCTCGGGTCGGGCACGGAGGGCGGCACCACGGGCCTGGCCCCGGCCACGATCGAGTGGGGGCACACGGTGATCTACGCCGGAGGGCTGCCCTGCCGCTGCGGTTCGCGGGGCTGCCTGGAGGCGTACGTCGGAGCCGATGCCATCCTCCACCGTTACCAGGCCACCCTGGGTAGCCAGCCGTTCCACGCCTCCGGGACCGAGGGCCGGCTCGCGGAGCTGACGGCGCGGGCGGCCACCGATCGGGTGGCCATGGAGACCCTGGAGAAGATCGGGGAGTACATCGGCATCGGGATCGGCAACCTGATCAACCTGCTCCACCCGGACCTCGTGGTGCTCTCCGGATGGGCGGGCTCGGTGATGGGCGGGGTGGTGCTGCCCACCGTGCGGGAGACGGCCGAGCGGCACGCCCTGTCGTATCTGCGGGGGCGCACCCGGATCGAGGTCGGGCGGCTGGGCCAGGAGGCGGTGGCGATGGGGGCGGCCACCCTGCCGGTGGCGCACCTGCTGACGACGGGCGGCCGACGTCCGGAGATCGCGCCTGGGTCCGGGGCAGGGTCAGGGTCAGGGATGGGTTCCGTGTCAGGGATGGGTTCCCTGCCCGGGTCGGGGTCCGGCGCCGGGGCTTGGGCGTAGACCCGCCGTAAATCAATCCGCTGTGCGGTGGGACTGGTTGACGTCCGTGATGTTCGCCTCTTAGTTTAAGTCAAAGCCAAAGTCTCCCTGACCTCCGTGGAGTCTTCATGACGTCTCAGTTCCCCGTGGCACAGCTCTACATCGACGGAACGTTCGGCCCGGCCTCGTCAGGGCGTACCGCCGACGTCGTGGAGAAGGCCACGGGTGCCGTGATCGGTACGTACGCCCTCGGCGGGGCCGTGGACGTCGGGCGGGCGGTGACCGCGGCGCGGGCCGCCCAGCCGGGCTGGGCGGCGCTGAGCGCTCCCGAGCGCGCGGCGGGCCTGCGGCGGATGGCCGAGTTCTTCCAGGCGCACCACGCGGAGCTGGTCGAACAGAGCATGCGCGAGACCGGCGGAGTGCGGGCCAAGGCCGAGGACGAGGTGTCCACCGGCATCCGTCAGCTCCAGATCTCCATGATCCAGGCGAGCGAGAACGCCGGCGACCTGCTGCCGCCGTACAAGGCGGGCAAGCTCTCGATGTCCCGGGCGGTACCGCTCGGTGTGATCGGTGTGATCACACCCTGGAACTACCCGGTCAACCTGGCCATGCGGGCGGTGGCACCGGCGCTGGCCTTCGGCAACACCGTCGTGCTCAAGCCCGCCGAGCTCACCCCGATCATCGGCGGCCAGGTGCTCGCCGAGGCGGCCCGGGCCGCCGGACTGCCGCCGGGTGTGTTCAACGTGGTGACCGGCGACGGCCTCGACGCGGGGCACGCGCTCGCCGAGCACACCGGCCTGAACCTGCTGGACTTCACCGGATCCCGTGAGGTCGGCCTCGCCATCGCGGCCTCCGCCGCGGCCACGCTGCGACCGGTCCGGCTCGAACTCGGGGGCAGCAACGCCTTCGTGGTCCTCGACGACGCCGACATCGACCTCGCGGCCTCGTGCGCGATGATCGCCTCGCTCGAATACCAGGGCCAGACCTGCATCAGCGCCGGCCGCCACATCGTCACCCGCGCGGTGGCAGACCGGTATCTCGACGCCCTCACCCGCCGCGCCGCCGCCCTGCGCGTCGGCGACCCGATGAGCGGTACGGCGGATCTGGGCCCCCTGATCAGCACCCGCCAGCGCGACCGGGTGCACGCCCTCGTGACGGCATCGGTGGAGATGGGCGCGGAGGTGCTCACCGGCGGCACGTTCGACGGTCCCGAGGGGCTGTTCTACCGTCCTACCGTGCTGGCCAAGGTGACGCCCGACATGCCCGCCTTCACCGAGGAGATCTTCGGCCCGGTCCTCCCGGTCACCGTGGTGGACGACCAGGAGGAGGCGGTGGCCGTGACCAACGGGCTCCCCATGCTGATGAACTCGGTGTTCTCCGCCGACCTCGTACGGGGCCTGTCGGTGGCCGAGCGGCTCGACGCCGGTGAGGTGCACGTCAACGACGCCCACGCGCGGCACGGCGCGGACGACCAGATGGCGGGCTTCACGAAACGCCAGTGGATCGGTCTCCAGCGCACGCCGCTCACCCTGCCGTCGTGGACCGCCGACCCCGCGACCCGTTGATGGCCGCGGCGCGTACGGCGCTGGTGGTCCGCGGCGGCTGGGAGGGTCACTCCCCCCGGGAGTGCACCGACCTGTTCCTGCCCGCGCTGGCCGACGCCGGTTTCGCGGTCACGGTCCGGGAGGACCTGGAGGCCTACGCCGACGCGGACCTCATGGCACGGACCGATCTCGTCGTGCAGTGCTGGACCGAGGGCCGGCTGACCGAGGAACAGAGCGGGGGGCTCGTGTCGGCTGTCGAGGCGGGCACCGGCTTCGCGGGCTGGCACGGCGGCGTCGTAGCGACGTTCCAGGACACTCCCGCGTATCTGCGCATGGTCGGCGGCCTGTTCCTGCACCACCCGGAGGAGTTCCTGGAGTACCGGGTCCGCATCGAGCCGGAGCACCGGGAACACCCGGTCGTCGCCGGGCTGCCCGACATGACGGTGGTCACCGAGCAGTACTGGATGCTGACCGACGCGTTCAGCACGGTACTCGCGTCCACCACCGTCGTTCCGGGCGCCGCGGGGCAGGGCGAGCGGCCGGTCGACATGCCCGTCGTATGGACCAGGCAGTGGGGGCGGGGGCGCGTCTTCTTCTCCGCCCTGGGCCACCGCCCGGACGACCTGCGCGAGCCCACCGTAAAGGCGCTCACCACACGCGGACTGCTCTGGGCGGCCCGGTGAACTAGCCGGTAGAGCCGGTAGGGGTGAATAGGTAGGGGTGAATTAGCCGGTAGAGCCGGCAGGGGACGAGAAGCCCGGTCGCGGCAGCAGCCGTGACCGGGCCCTGCCCGACCGGCTCTTCCCGGCGGGGCGCCGCTCCCGTGCACGAGTCCTGCGGGGGCTCCCGTCCACCCGCCCCAGCGCGTACGGTGCGGAGGGCCGGGCGGCCCCGCTGTGCGAGCCGGCCCCTGCGTCCGTCGCCCTGCGCGGACTTCCTCTCATGAAGAAATCGACACGTCCAAAGAAATCGACACGTCGTAAATCGGTACGTCGGTCATATTGACCCTACCTCTGCCGCGACTTAGCTTAAGTCGAAGTCAAAGTCGGAGCAGGTCGACTGCCGGTCGGCCATGGGTTCAGGTCCCAGGGGGACCACCGGGCGACGGCCTCACAGGCGGGACGACCGCGGCAGGCCCTCTTCTGACACGAAAGTGAGCACTGGCCAATGAAGACCAGATTCGCCGCAGTCGCAGGCGCCACACTGGCCGCAACACTGGTTCTCGCCGCCTGCGGGGGAGGCGGCGGGAGCTCCGGCAGTGGATCGGCGCCGACCGGCGGCAAGGTCCGCCTGACCATGTGGGCCTGGGACCCGGGCATGGACAAGGTCGTCGCCCTGTGGAACTCGACGCACCCCGACATCCAGGTCGCCCTCAGCAACCCGGCCGGCGGTGACCAGCTCGTCAGCAAGATGATCACCGCGCACCAGGCGAAGACCGCCCCCGACATCGCGAAGGTCGAGTACCAGTCGCTGCCCGGCCTCGTCGCGAACGGCGTGGTCCGCGACATCACCGCCGAGACGAAGAAGGCGGTCAAGGACTTCGACGACGCGACGCTGGCCCAGACCCGCTTCCAGGGCAAGGTCTACGGCATCCCGCAGGACTTCGCCCCGCTGATGATGTTCTACCGGGCCGACCTCTTCAAGAAGTACGGCCTGAAGGTGCCCGCCACCTGGCAGGAGTACGAGCAGGTGGCCGCGCAGCTGCACAGCAAGGCCCCCAAGGCCTCGATGACCAACTTCGACGCCGCCGACCCGGGCTGGTTCACCGGCCTCGCCCAGCAGGCGGGAGCGGACTGGTGGACCACGCAGGGCGACTCCTGGCACGTGGACATCAACGGCACGGCCAGTGACAAGGTCGCCGACTACTGGCAGGGCCTGGTCGACAAGAGGCTGGTGAAGAAGAACCCCTCCTTCTCCCCGCAGTGGAACAAGGAGATGAACAACGGCACCCTCCTCACCTGGATCTCCGGAGCCTGGGCCCCCGCACAGATCGGCGGCATCGCCCCGTCGACCAAGGGGAAGTGGACCGCCGCGCCGCTCCCGGCCTGGACGGCGGGCGACTCCACCACCGGCATCTGGGGCGGCTCGGCCATCACGGTCACCACTGACTCCAAGCACCCCGCCGAGGCGGCGGAGTTCGCGAGTTGGCTCAACACCGACGACAAGGCGGTCACGGCCCAGGTCAAGAACATCAACATCTACCCGGCCTCGACCTCGGGGCGCGCTCTGCCGATCCTCGACCAGCCGCCGGTCTTCTTCCCGAACCAGCCGGACTTCTACGCCGAGGTGAAGAAGGTCGCACCCGGTGCCCGCAGCTTCTCGATGTGGGGCCCGAATGTCACCGTGACCTTCTCCGCGTACCGGGACGGTTTCGCTGCGGCGCTTCAGTCCGGGAGCTCGTTCACCGGGGCGCTGGACACCATGCAGAACAACACCACGGCCGGCATGAAGAAGCTCGGGTTCACCCTCAACTAGCCCCGGCGACCGGGCCGGCTCCACCGGCATCAACCACCGAAGCAACCAGTCACCGAAACAACCAGTCACTGGCACCAGCCATTCATCCGATGAGGACGATGTCGATGGCGACAAGCATTTCGCGGCGGGGCCGTAGGGCGGGCCACAGCCGGCTCCCCTATCTGCTGGTCCTGCCCGCGATCCTGCTCCTCCTGCTGTTCGTGGTCGCCCCCGGGGGCTACGCGCTGTTCCTCAGCTTCCAGCAGCGCAAGGTCAGCGGGGGCCTGCTGGGAACAGGCAGCAGAACGGTCTTCGCGGGTCTGGACAACTACTCCACCGTGATCCACGACACCGAGCTGTGGCACAGCCTGCTCCGCATGCTCCTGGTCGGCGCGATCACCGTACCGGCGACCGTGCTCCTCGCCCTGCTGTTCGCGCTCCTCCTGGACACGGCGCGAGCCCGGCTCACCCGGTTCGCCCGGCTGGCCATCTTCCTGCCGTACGCGGTGCCCGGCGTCATCGCCACCCTCCTGTGGGGCTTCCTCTATCTGCCCGCGACCAGCCCCATCGGCGGACAGCACGTCGACTTCTTCGGCAGCTCGATGGTCTACGTCTCGGTCGCCAACATCGCGGTGTGGGCCACGGCCGGCTCGCGCTGAGGCCACCGTACCCGAACTGTCCACATAGTGACGCTGAGTTGACCGGTCCGCACCGCCGTGCTGTACTCCGGACCATGACCGACACCTCTGTCCACCTCTGGCGGA
>NZ_JBLTJC010000354.1:0-10457 GCF_048158785.1 Streptomyces colwelliae
GCATGCCCGTCGTGGTCTCCCTCTTCGTGAGCCCGACCGACGAGACGCCGACCTACGTCCGTGTCGTGGCGCTCATCGCGGTGCAGTGGTTCCTGGGCTGGATGAGCCTGGCCCGCATCCTGCGCGGAGGCCCTCTACGACGCGGCCGACGACGACTCGGCGACCTGCGCGTAGACCGGGCCGCCCAGCGGCAGTGAGGTCGAGGAGACGACGAAGAAGTTCTTCGCGGCCTGGGAGAGCGGGGAATCCGTGACCGCCGCGTCGTACACGAACAACGACGCCGCCGCCGACACCGTGCTGGAGTCCTACGGCGGGGCCGGTCACATCACGAAGGTGAAGATCACGCCCGGTACGACGACCGGGGCCACCGTGCCGTTCACGGTGCGGGCGACGGTGTCGTACGAGGGCATCAGCAAGCCGCTCACCTACAAGAGCCGGCTGACCGTCGTACGGGGGAAGACGACCGGACGGGCCCTCGTCGACTGGCAACCGTCCGTCATCCACCCGGAGTTGAAGACCGGCGACACCTTGGTCACCGGGGAGTCCGCGAGTCCGGCGATCGAGGCCGTGGACCGTGACGGAGCCGTGCTGACCAAGGAGAAGTACCCGTCGCTGGGGCCGATCCTGGACGAGTTGCGCGACAAGTACGGCGCCAAGGCGGGCGGTACGCCCGGTATCGAGCTGTCGGTCAAGCACGCCGTCGCGGACTCGGCCGACACCACGCTGGTGACCCTGGAGAAGGGCAAGGCCGGCAAGGTGCGCACGACGCTCAGAGCGAGCGCGCAGGCCGCCGCCGAGAAGGCCGTGACGAAGTACTCGGAGTCGTCGATCGTGGCCCTCCAGCCGAGCACCGGGCAGGTGCTGGCGATCGCCAACAACCGCAACGACGGCTTCAACGCCGCGTTCCTGGGGCAGTTGGCGCCCGGCTCGACGATGAAGATCATCAGCGCCGCCACGCTCATCGACAACGGAATCACGACGATGAACGGCCCGGCGCCCTGCACGCCCGACGCGGTCTGGCAGAGCCAGACCTTCCACAACCTGACGGGCCTGAAGCCGGACGAGGGCGCGACGCTCGCCGACAGCTTCGCCCGCTCCTGCAACACGGCGTTCGTGAAGTTCGCCGACTCGGTCAAGGTCGACTCGCTGACCAGGGAGGCCGAGGACCGCTTCGGGCTCGGCCAGGACAACTGGAAGACCGGCATCCCGTCCTTCGACGGCTCGGTCCCCGCGTCCGGCGGCCCGGACACCGCGGCCAACCTGATCGGCCAGGGCCAGGTGCAGATGAGCCCGCTGAACATGGCGTCGGTGACGGCGACCGCGAAGACGGGCACGTTCCGCCAGCCGGTGCTCGTCGCGCAGAGCCTCGACGACCGCCAACTGGCCACCGCCAAGGGCCTGTCGGCGAGTACGTCGGCGCAACTGCGGGCGATGATGTACCGCACCGCGACCAGCGGCACCGCGGCGGGCATCATGTCCGGGCTCGGGCCGAACATCGGCGCGAAGACGGGGTCCGCCGAGGTCGACGGGCAGTCGAAGTCCAACAGCTGGTTCACCGGCTACCGGGGCGATGTCGCGGCGGCCGCGATGACCCAGGACGGCGGCCACGGCATCGACGCCGCGGGCCCGATCGTCCGGGCGGTACTGGCGGCGGGTGGCTGAAGTCACGCCGTGAGACGGGAACTCACTCCCACAGCACGGGACTCTAGGGTGTGCGTGGTCGTTGGGGTGTGTGAGGGCTGAGGGCCGATATCGACCGGGGCCCCAAGGGATTCGCGGAGGATCGGGAACTGTGGGCACGAGGGGCAAGAAGAAGGCCGCCGCCGAGCGACGGAAGGCGAGACCCGCCGTCGTCGGCGGAGTGATCGCCGTGGCCGTCGTCGGCGCGGGCGTCGGCGCCTACGCGCTGTACGACGGCGGGGCGTCGGCCGAGGCGCGCACCCAGGCCACCGCGGACCACAAGGCCATCAAGAAGGGCCCGTTGTCGGCGGCGGAGGTGCAGACGACCGCGAAGCGGTTCCTGGCCGACTGGCAGCAGGGCAAGGTCGCCCAGGCCGCCGCCACGACCGACAAGTCGACGGCCGCCGCCGCCCTGCTCACCGGCTACACGAAGACCGCCCACATGACGGGCATCACCGTCACCGAGGGCGCCCGCACCGGCACCAAGGTCCCCTTCTCCGTGAAGTGCACGGTGTCGTACAAGGGCATCAACAAGCCCATGACGTACGCCACTTCACTCACCGTCGTGCGCAGCGCGAAGGACGGCAAGCCGTACGTCCAGTGGCACGCCTCCGTCGTCCACCCCGACCTCGCGGACGGCGACACCCTGGTGACGGGCGAGTCCGGCACCCCGCCGGTCAAGGCGTACGACCGTGACGGCGGCGAGCTGACGACGGCCAAGTACCCGTCCCTGGGACCGGTGTTGGACGGGCTGCGGGAGAAGTTCGGCAAGAAGGCCGGTGGCAAGGCCGGCATCGAACTCCAGGTCATCCGAGGCAAGAAGTCCAAGCAGTCCGACAAGACGCTCGTCGAGCTGAGCAAGGGCACGCCGGGCAAGGTGAAGACGACGCTCAGCCCGACCCTCCAGGCGGCGGCCGAGACCCAGGTCAGCAAGCAGAAGAACTCCTCCGTCGTGATGATGCGCGCGTCGACCGGCGAGATCCTGGCCGTCGCGAACGCCTCGCACGGCTTCAACGTGGCCTTCCAGGGCTCCCTCGCCCCCGGTTCCACGATGAAGATCGTGACGTCGACGATGCTCTTCGAGAAGAACCTCATCACCCCGGACGCGTCCCACCCCTGCCCCAAGACCTACAAGCTGGCGGGCTGGACCTTCCACAACGACGACGACTCGGAGATCAAGAAGGGCACGTTCAAGATGGCCTTCGGGGCCTCCTGCAACAACGCCTTCATCAACTTCGCGCCCAAGCTGTCCGACAGCGACCTGACGACGGAGGCCCAGCAGGTCTACGGCCTCGGCATGAACAACTGGGCCATCGGCGTCCCCACCTTCGACGGCTCGGTCCCGGTGCAGAGCGGCGCGCAGATGGGCGCCTCGCTGATCGGCCAGGGCGGGGTCCGCATGAACCCGCTGAACATGGCGTCGGTCGCCTCCACGGTCGACACGGGCACCTTCCACCAGCCGTACCTGGTCTCCCCGACGGTCGACAAGCGCACGATCGCGAAGGCCTCGCGCACGATGTCGTCGACGACGCAGTCGGAGCTGAAGGAGGTCATGAAGTACACGGCGGACTACGGCACGGCGGTGAAGGCGATGGCCGGTCTCGGCCCCGACTACGGCGCGAAGACCGGCTCGGCTGAGGTCGACGGCCAGAAGAAGCCCAACGGCTGGTTCACCGCGTACAAGGGCGACCTCGTCGCCGCGGGCGTCGTCCAGGCGGGCGGCCACGGCGGCGACACGGCGGGCCCGATCGTGGGGGCCCTGCTGAAGCTGGGCAACAGCCTCGGGGGCTGAACCTCCGTGCCCCTACGGGGAGTTCAGGTCCCGACGGGCGTGGTGGCCGCCATATAGGTCCGCCGCAGGAACCGCATGATCGTCTTCGTCTCGAACTGGACGACGGAGACGCCCTGTTCGGAGTGGAACTCGACCACGGCCTGCACCCGCCCGCACGGCCACACCCGCACCTCGCCGCTGCCGGCCGGGGCGCGCAGCCCTTCTTCCAGCAACTCGCGGTCGAAGGTCCATTCATGCGGTCCGGGCAGGTCGATGCGGACGGCTCGGGGATCGGATTCGGGGTCGTACCGCAGGACTACGGGGACCGCGTCACGGTCCAGCCGGTCCACGTCCTCGTCGGTGACGATATGGGCTCGCGCGTACTGTTCGACTACGGACATCGGGCGGCCCCTTACGCTGAGTGACCTGTGTGAAAGCTATGCATCCGCTTCCACTACCCAAATGTCGCACATTTTCCCGGGGGCGCCCCTCGGGGCGACAGATCTCACATCCGCGGGCGACCCGATCCACGATTCCCTGGCTCTTGCAAAGCACTCGCAATAACCATCTAAAATCATCCCGTGCATGTGCCTGACGGATTCATCGACGCCCCCATCTCCGCAGCGACCGGCCTGGCCGCCGCCGGCGCCATCGCCGTGAGCCTGCGCGGCGCGCGCCGCGAACTCGACGAACGGACGGCGCCGCTGGCGGGCCTGGTCGCCGCGTTCATCTTCGCCGTGCAGATGCTCAACTTCCCGGTGGCGGCCGGAACCAGCGGCCACCTCCTGGGCGGTGCGCTGGCCGCGATCCTGGTCGGCCCCTACACCGGCGTGCTCTGCGTCTCGGTCGTCCTCCTCATGCAGGGCATCCTGTTCGCGGACGGCGGCCTGACCGCGCTGGGCGTGAACATCACCGACATGGCGATCACGACGACGGTCGTGGCCTACGCCGTCTTCCGCGGCCTGGTCAGGATCCTCCCGCGCACCCGCCGCTCGATCACCGCCGCGTCCTTCACCGCGGCCCTGCTCTCCGTCCCCGCCGCCGCCCTGGTCTTCACCCTCCTCTACGCCCTCGGCGGCACCACCGACGTCTCGATCGGCAAGGTCGCCACCGCGATGATCGGCGTGCACGTCCTCATCGGCATCGGCGAGGCCGCGATCACCGCACTGACCGTCGGCGCGGTGATCGCCGTACGCCCGGATCTCGTCCACGGCGCACGCGGCCTGGAGCAGCGCCTCAAGCTGCGCGTGAACGGCGAACTCGTGGACGCCCAGGCCCCGTTGGCGCCAGCCGCCCCCCGGACCTCCCGCCGCGGACTGTGGCTCACCGGCCTGGTGGCGTCCCTCCTCCTCGCCGGTTTCGTGAGCTTCTACGCCTCCTCGGACCCCGACGGCCTAGAGAAGGTGGCCGCCGACCACGGCATCGACCAGAAGGCGAAGGAGCACGCCTCGGCGGACTCCCCGCTCGCCGACTACGGCGTACGCGATGTCGACGACACGCGTCTCTCCGGGGGCCTCGCGGGCGTGATCGGCGTGGGCGTGACGGTCGTCGCGGGCAGCGGGGTCTTCTGGGCGGTCCGCAAGCGTCGTAGTACCTCGCAGGTGGCCTGAGATGGGCGCGGGCCACGCCCACCGCCTCTACCGGCACGGCCACTCCCCCGTGCACGCGCTGCCCCCGCACACCAAACTGGCCGCCGTCTTCGCCTTCGTGGTGGTCGTGGTGTCGACCCCGCGCGAGGCGATGTGGGCGTTCGGCCTCTACGCCGCGCTGCTCGCGTGCGTCGCGTACACGGCCCGCGTACCCGCAGGCTTCCTGCTCCGCCGCCTGCTGATCGAGGTCCCCTTCGTGGCGTTCGCGGTCCTCATGCCCTTCGTGGCCGAGGGTGAGCAAGTGACCGTCCTGGGCGTGCAGTTGAGCGTGAACGGCCTCTGGGGCGCGTGGAACGTCCTGGCGAAGGGCACCTTGGGCGTAGCCGCCTCGGTCCTCCTCGCCGCGACCACCGAACTCCGCGAACTCCTCCTGGGATTGCAGCGGTTGAGGCTCCCGCCCCTCCTCGTCCAGATCGCTTCCTTCATGATCCGCTACGGCGATGTCATCACGGACGAGATGCGGCGGATGCGGATCGCCCGCGAGTCACGGGGTTTCGAGGCCCGGGGCATCCGCCACTGGGGAGTGCTCGCGAAGTCGGCGGGCGCGTTGTTCATCCGCTCCTACGAGCGCGGGGAGCGGGTCCATCTGGCCATGGTGAGCCGGGGTTACACGGGTTCCATGCCGGTGATCGACGAGGTGACCGCGTCCAGGGCGCAGTGGTCGTACGCCCTCGCACTGCCCTGTGCCGCCCTTGTCGTATGCCTGTTGGGATGGACGCTGTGATGGACGACGCCGTGACCCCTTCGCTCGAAGTCGCCGGACTGGCCTTCGCCTACCCCGACGGCCAACAGGCCCTGTTCGGCGTCGACTTCACCGTCGCGCGCGGCGAGCGGGTCGCCCTGCTCGGCCCGAACGGCGCCGGCAAGACCACCCTCGTGCTCCACCTCAACGGCATCCTCACGGCCGGCGCCGGGACGGTGACGGTGGCCGGACTCCCGGTCGGCAAGCGGCACATGGCGGAGATCAGGCGCCGGGTCGGGATCGTCTTCCAGGACCCCGACGACCAGTTGTTCATGCCGACGGTCCGCGAGGACGTGGCGTTCGGCCCGGCGGCGGCCGGCATGAAGGGCGCCGAACTGGAGCAACGGGTGCGTACAGCACTGGAGTTGGTCGGCATGGCGGACTTCGCGGACCGTCCCCCGCACCACCTGTCGTTCGGCCAGCGGCGCCGTGTGGCGGTCGCCACGGTGTTGGCGATGGAGCCCGAGATCCTCGTCCTGGACGAGCCCTCCTCCAACCTCGACCCCGCCTCCCGCCGCGAACTGGCCGACATCCTGCGGTCGTTGGACGTCACGGTCCTCATGGTCACGCACGACCTGCCGTACGCGCTGGAACTGTGCCCGCGCGCGCTGATCCTCAGCGAGGGCGTGATCGCGGCGGACGGGAAGACCGGCGAACTCCTCTCCGACGACGCGTTGATGCGGGCCCATCGCCTGGAGCTGCCCTTCGGGTTCGACCCGCGGTCCGTGACAATGGGCGCGTGACGAACGAGGATCCCGAGGACCACACCGCTGCCGGGTCGCTGCTCCTCGACGAGCAGTTGTGCTTCGCGCTGTACGCGGCCCAGCGGGCGCTGACGGCCGCGTACCGCCCCCTCCTGGAGGAGCTGGAGCTGACCTACCCGCAGTACCTCGTCCTCCTCGTCCTGTGGGAACGCGGCGAGACCCCGATCAAGGACCTCGCGACGGCCCTGCGGCTCGACTACGGCACGGTGTCGCCGCTGCTGAAGCGCCTGGAGCTGGCCGGCCTGGTCCGCCGGGAGCGCGCGGCACACGACGAGCGCTCGGTCCTGGTCGCGTGCACGGACCGCGGCAGTGCCCTCAGGGAGCGCGCGACCCGCGTGCCCGGCGCGCTGCTCGCGGCGACGGAGCTGGAGATGCCGGAGGTCGCACGCCTGCGGGCGGAACTGTGGCGGCTGGCGGGACGCGCGGAGGCGGCGGCGGAACGGGCCCGCTGACCTGCTGACCTCGGGTTACCGACGGTTCCTACCCCCTGGTAGGCACGGGTCTACTACCGGTCAGTATCTTGTGCACGATGTAGTTGCGCGCTCTCGTGAGTACGCGTTTCCGCCCCGGGGGAGGTCCCGCCATGACCGACGACACCGCTGCCACCGCCGCCACCGCCGTCGACACCCGCCCGACGAAGATCATGTACGTCGCCGAGGCCACCGCCCACGGCGGCCGGGACGGCTTCGTCAGCAGCCAGGACGGCCAGCTCGCCCTCCAGGTCGCGATGCCCCCGGCGCTGGGCGGCGACGGCAACGGCACCAACCCCGAGCAGCTCTTCGCGGCCGGCTACAGCTCCTGCTTCCACAACGCGCTGGTCCTGGTCGGCCGTAGGGCGGGCTTCGACCTGACCGGTTCCACGGTCGCCGCGAAGGTCGGCATCGGCCCCAACAAGCAGCGCGGCTACGGCCTCGCGGTCGCCCTGAGCGTGTCCCTCCCGATCCTCGACCCGGACATCGCGGTGAAGCTGGTGGACGCGGCGCACGAGGTGTGCCCGTACTCGAACGCGACCCGGGGGAACATCGACGTGACGATCCTGCTTGGGTGAAGTAAGGAGAGCCGGACGGCGAGCGGGACGGCGGAACGAGGAGCACGGACGTGGACGTGAACGGTGTGGTGGCCGAGGGCTTCGAGCCGGTCAGGGACGCGTTCGTACGGAACTTCGAGACGCGCGGGGACCGGGGCGCGGCCGTGACGGTGTACCGGCACGGGCACCGGGTCGTGGACCTGTGGGCGGGCACGAAGGACGTCGACGGCACCGCCCCCTGGGAGCACGGCACGGCCCAGATCGTCCGCTCGGCGACGAAGGGCGTGGCTGCCGCCGTACTGCTCCTGCTGGCGCAGCGCGGGGAGCTGGACCTGGACGCTCCGGTGGGCGAGTACTGGCCGGAGTACAAGGCGGCCGGCAAGGAACGCACCCTCGTGTGGCACCTGCTCGCGCACCGCGCGGGCGTGCCGGTACTGGACCGCCCGTTGACCCCGGAGCAGGCCGCCGACCCGGTGCTCAGCGCGACGGCGGTGGCGGCGCAGGCACCGGCGTGGACACCGGGCACGGACCACGGGTACCACGCGCAGACGTACAGCTGGCTGACCGGTGAACTGGTACGCCGGGTGACGGGCCGGTCGATCGGCGAGTGGATCGCGGACGAGATCGCGGGCCCGGTCGGGGCGGACCTGTGGGTGGGTCTGCCCGCGGACCAGGAGAGCCGGGTGGGCCGGGTGGCGCAGGTCGAGGCCGCCCCGGCGGACCCGAGCGCGCTCCGCACCCGCCCCAAGCGGTCGGTCTCCGAGGCGTACGCGAACCCCGACTCGCTCACCCGGCGCGCGTTCGGGGCGATCACGCCGATGCCGGACGAGAACGACCCGGCGTACCGGGCCGCCGAACTCCCCGCGTCGAACGGCATCGCGACGGCGGACGGGCTGGCCCGCTTCTACGCGTCACTGATCGGCGAACTGGACGGCGGGGTACGGCTGTTCACCCCCGAGACGGCCGAGCTGGCCCGCACGGAACGCTCCTCGGGCCCCGACCGCGTCCTCGTGATCAACACCCGTTTCGGCCTGGGCTACATGCTGCACGGCGGCGCGTCCCCGCTCCTCTCGGACGGCTCCTTCGGCCACCCGGGCCGAGGCGGCGCACTGGGCTTCGCCGACCCGGAATCAGGCATCGCGTTCGGGTATGTGACGAATTCGTTCCGCAAGAGCGTGACGGCTGATCCACGGGCGCAGGCGCTGGTCAGAGCGGTGCGCACCGCCCTGTCGTAGCGCACTGGTACGGCTGCGGCCGTCGGTGACACGGCTGTCGTTCACGGCACTGGGGCAACAATGGGGTATGCGCTGCTGCTTCTCGGCTCCCCTCGCGGCCCTCGCCGCGCTGCCCACTCCGTACGACGTCCTGCGCTCCGGAACGCTGCTCGCCCCGGCCCTGCTGCGTGCCGCCCACGCCGGTCTCCCGCGCGGCAGGTACCGCCAACCAGCCGCCGTCCACCTGGAGTTGGTGACACTCACCGAGGACAGCGCCATCATCACCTGGCACACCCGGATACCCGGCACGGAGGACGGCTTCGGCCACCCGCTCCCCGCGGTCACCGAGGGCGAGGTCGTCTACGGCACCCACCCGGCCCGGCTCAACCGCACCGCGGCCGAGGACCGGCCCACCGCGCACCACCAGGTGGAGCTGACCGGCCTGGAGCCCGGGCAGACGTACTACTACCGGGCACGTTCCCGGGGCGTGACCGCCGTACCGACGCCGTTGCAGCACGTGCGCGGCAACGCCGTCGGCACCTCGCGGCACGGCCTCGCCTCCCTGACCGGCACGTACTCCTTCACCACGCCCCAGCCCCCGCCCGGCAGGCACCTGTTGTCCATCGCCCTCTGCAACGACCTGCACCTCGGCGAGACCACCGCGGGCCGCATGGCGGGCTTCCCCCTGCTGCGCGGGGTGTCGCAGACGGCGGGCCTCGCCGCCTATCCGGAGATCATGACCCGGGCCCTGGTCGAGGAGGCCAAGCGGCGCGGGGCGGACGTCCTGCTCGCCGCCGGGGACATCTCGGCGGGCGGGTCGCCGCGGGACCTGGCCGAAGCCAGACGCATCCTGGACGGCTTCGGCACGCTCGGCCGGGACTACCTCGTCGTACGCGGCAACCACGACCGTGCGGGGAGCTCCGCGGACACGTTCCGCGAGGGGTTCGGGGAGGGCTTCGGCGGTGGGCCCGGGTACTTCGCGCATGATCTCGGCGGGCTGCGGATCATCGGGCTCGACACGTATGCCAAGGCCGGCAACGGGGGTGACGCGGGTGGGCTCGGTGAGGAGCAGCTGTCCTGGTTCCGGGGCCGGCTCAGGGCCGAACCGGACCGGCCGACCGTCGTCTTCGGTCACCATCCGCTAACGGTACGGGACTCTGTGTTTCCGGTGACTCGGGGGCAGCAGCTGGATCGGCGGCAGGCGCGCGCGATCGTTGACGCGTATGCCTCGGCGCCGGGGGTTTTCCTGCACCACGCGGGCCATACCCACCGGAACAAGCGGACGCTGCTGGTGCGGGCGCCGCATGTCGTGCAGCAGGAGGTCACCGCCGCGAAGGACTATCCCGGGGGTTTTCTGCTGCTGCGGGTTCACTCTGGGGGTTACGCCCTCAACCACTACAAGGCCGGTGGGATCGAGGCGCGGGCCGAAGGTGTCCGCGAAGGAGTTCGCCGAACTCGCCGACTGCCACGGCCTTCGTTCGGATCAGGGTCCGGTTGGGCTGGAAGTACGGCCACAGCGGGAAGACCCGGACGCATGTCGCCCTCGCCGATCAGGATCAGCCCGATCCCCGGCGTCGCGTTCGATGGCGTACTCGTATATGTCTACGAGC
>NZ_JBLTJC010000355.1:0-10443 GCF_048158785.1 Streptomyces colwelliae
GCCTCCGCACGGCTGTGGTGGACTCCGCCGCCCGCGATGATCAGGGGGCGTTCCGAAGCCCGAACCGCCCTTACCGCTTCGGCGAGTTCGGCCGGGTCGGCGGCCGGTCGCCTTACGTGCCAGGTGCGTTCGGCGAAGAACTCGTCCGGCCAGTCGTACGCCTCGGCCTGAACGTCCTGCGGGAGAGCGAGGGTTACAGCTCCGGTCTCCACGGGGTCGGACAGCACGCGCATGGCGTTCAGGGCCGCGGGGATGAGCGCTTCCGGGCGGGTGATCCGGTCGAAGTACTTCGACACCGGGCGCAGACAGTCGTTGACCGACACATCGCCCGCGTACGGGACTTCGAGCTGCTGGAGCACCGGGTCGGCGACGCGGGTGGCGAAGGTGTCGCCGGGGAGGAGCAGGACCGGGAGGTGGTTGATGGTGGCGAGGGCGGCGCCGGTGACGAGGTTGGTGGCGCCGGGGCCGATCGATGTCGTAACGGCGTGTGCGGACAGGCGATTCGACTGACGCGCGTAGCCGACCGCCGCGTGGACCATGGACTGTTCGTTGCGGCCCTGGTGGTACGGCATCTCCTCGGCGTACTCGATGAGGGCCTGGCCGAGGCCGGCCACGTTGCCGTGACCGAAGATGCCCCAGGTCGCGTCGATCAACCGCCGCCGTACGCCGTCGCGTTCGGTGTGCTGGACGGACAGGAACCGTACGAGTGCCTGTGCGACCGTCAGCCTCGTCGTCGAGGTCATCGGTAACCACCTGTGCTTTCAACGTGGTCCGGGTGGAAGCAGATCCGCCACTCCCTCGTTCCACCCGGCCCCGCCATGACGTTCAGGTAGTACATGTCGTGACCCGGCTGGGCGATCGACGGGCCGTGCCAGCCATCGGGCACGAGCACGGCGTCGCCGGAGCGGACCTCCGCGAGGACGTCGGATCCGCCCTCACGGGAGGGGAATACGCGCTGATAGCCGAAACCGTTCGGGCCGTCGATCTCGAAGTAGTAGATCTCCTCCAACTCGGCTTCCTCGCCCGGCCGTTGTTCGTCGTGCTTGTGGGGCGGATACGAGGACCAGTTGCCGCCGGGGGTGATGACTTCTACGGCGATCAGCTTGTCGCAGTCGAAGGCGTCCGCGGAGGCGAAGTTGCGGACGCGGCGAAGGCAGGTGCCGTCGCCGCGTCGTTCCACCGGAACCTCCGGCGCGGGGCCGTAGCGAGCGGGGAGTCGTCGCTCGCACTTCGCTCCTGCCAGGGCGAAGCGGCCTCCCGCGCCGGAGGCGATCTTGGCCTGGGCGTCGCGGGGCACGTACGCGAAGTCGGTGACTCCGGCGAACACGCTTTCCCTGCCCAGGAGTTGGAACTCTTCGTCCGCAATTCGCACGGTACATCCACCGCTGAGCGGAAGCACGATCCACTCGCTGTCACCGGTGGTGAAGTGGTGTGTCCCGCCCGGCTCCAGCTCGACAACTCGCAGACTGCTGTGGGTCCAGCCGGCCCGCTTGGGGTCGATGTCCACGGCGTACTGCGCGTTGGCGGCGGAGCCCCTGGGGACGTACAGCTCGGGGACGCACGACTGCTCGGCGGTCGTCATAACACGGCCCTCACAGCAGCCCTACGGCGGTGTCCACGGCGGCGGCGACATCTCCGTCCGCCGGATAGAGCAGCGAGCGGCCGACCACCAGGCCGCGCACGGTGGGGAGTTGGAGGGCGCCGCGCCACTTCTCGTAGGCGCCGTCCTGGTCGTCGCCGACCTCACCGCCGAGGAGGACCGCGGGGAGAGTGGAGGTCTCCATGACCCGGGCCATGTCGTCCGGGTTCTCGGTGACGGGGAGCTTGAGCCAGGTGTAGGCCGAAGTGCCGCCCAGGCCCGAGGAGATGGCGATGGACTTGATGACGGCGTCGGCGGAGAGGTCGTTCTTCAGCTTGCCCTCGTCCGTGCGGCGGCTGATGAACGGCTCGACGAACAGCGGGAGTTGACGCGCGGCCATGTCGTCGATGGCGCGGGCGGTGGACTCCAGGGTGGTGAGGGAGCCCGGGTCGTCGTAGTCGATGCGCAGCAGCAGCTTGCCCGCGTCGAAGTTGAGGCGCTCGATGTCCTGGGCGCGGTGGCCGGTGAAGCGGTCGTCGAGTTCGAAGCTCGCGCCCTGGAGGCCGCCGCGGTTCATCGAGCCCATGACGACCTTGCCGTCGAGGGCGCCGAGGAGGAGCAGGTCGTCCAGGATGTCGGCGGTCGCGAGGACGCCGTCGACACCGGGCCGGGAGAGGGCCAGGCAGAGGCGTTCGAGGAGTTCGGCGCGGTTGGCCATGGCGAACTTGTGGTCGCCGACGCCGAGCGCGCCACGCGCCGGGTGGTCGGCGGCGACGATCATCAGCCGGCCGGCGTCGTTGAGGAGGGGCCGCCGGACTCGCCGGGCGGCGGCCTCGGCGATCGCCTCGGGGTGGCGGGTGCGGACGCGGACGAGCTCGGAGATGTCGACCCGGGGGCCGGTGCCGCCCTCGTGCCCCGCGGGCCCGGAGGGATCCGACGGACCGGTGAGACCGTCGCCGCCCCCGTGTTCGTCCCCGCCCCCGTGTTCGTGCTCGGCGCCCGTCACGCGGCCGGCCCTCACAGGACCGCTCCGGCGGCGATCGCGCCCTCGACCTCGGCGACCGTGGGCATCGCGGAGGAGCACTCCAGGCGCGAGGCGACGATCGCGCCGGCCGCGTTGGCGTGCCGCATGATCTTCTCCAGGTCCCAGCCGGACAGCAGGCCATGGCACAGGGAGCCGCCGAAGGCGTCACCGGCGCCGAGTCCGTTGAGGACGTTCACCGGCAGCGGGGGCACCTCGGCCGACTCGCCGGCCCGGTTGACCGCGAGGACGCCCTTGGGGCCCTGCTTGACGACGGCGAGTTCGACACCGGCGTCCAGCAGCGCGCGGGCGGCGGCGTGCGGTTCGCGTACGCCGGTGGCGACCTCCACCTCGTCGAGGTTGCCGACGGCGACGGTGGTGTGGCGCAGGGCCTCTTCGTAGAAGGGGCGGGCCGCGCTCGGGTCCTTCCAGAACATCGGCCGCCAGTCGAGGTCGAAGACCGTCGTACCGGACTTGGCGCGGTGGGCGAGGGCGGCGAGCGTGGCCGTACGGCTGGGCTCCTCGCTCAGGCCCGTGCCGGTGATCCAGAAGATGCGGGCCGAGTGGATCGCGTCCAGGTCGAGCTCGTGGGCGTCGATCTCCAGGTCCGGGGCCTTGGGCTGCCGGTAGAAGTACAGCGGGAAGTCGTCCGGCGGGAAGATCTCGCAGAAGGTGACCGGGGTCGGGTAGTCCGCGACGGGTGTGACCCAGCGGTCGTCGACGCCGAAGTCGCGGAGCGCCTCGTGCAGATAGGTGCCGAAGGGGTCGTCGCCGGTGCGCGACACCAGGGCCACCTCGCGGCCCAGCCTCGCGGCGGCGACCGCGACGTTCGCCGCCGAGCCGCCGAGGAACTTCCCGAAGGTCGTCACCTGGGGCAGCGGCACGCCCGTCTGTAGCGGATAGAGGTCCACCCCTAGCCGCCCCATGGTGATCAGGTCGTACGCCATCGACTTCCCTTCGCGCCCTCACCTCCGGGCCCCCTGAGGACCGGATGCGGAGCGGCTTCGTTTCGGCTCTCCACGGTTTGTAGTCCCGCGCCCCGAGCCCTGTCAATGTTTTGTCCAGACATTCGGACGAGACGAGGCAGCTTGAGGGTAAGGGCTTGCACGGTGGCGGCCGTGGCGACGGTGGTTTGTCGGGTGCGGGTGCGTTGTGGTTGCTCGCACCCACGCGGCGGAGCCGCACATCGATACAGCCCCGCACCCCTTACGGGGCGCTAGTCAACGCGCCGCGCCCATGCGCCCGCGTGCGCCTTTGCGTCACCTGTGTCACAAAAGCCCCCCTCGTGTCACACATGTCGCGTGTACGCGGGTTTTGCGTCACACCCGGTCGACAGGCGCTTCCCGTCCCTCACTCTGTGTCGTTCACCCGGCACAGGCTTTGTGATCGCCAGCGCAGCGCACGGCTCCCCCGACGGCCGCCCCCGGCCGCCGCCGCGGCGCGCGCAGGGAGGTGCACTCATGACCGACCGACGGCTCTGGTCGTACAAGGAAATCGCGGCCCACATCCGCGTCCAGCCCGACACCGTCCGCTCCTACCGCAAGCACGGCCTGCTGCCCCCGCCCGACCACGTGGAGAGCGGCAAGCCGTTCTGGTACGCCGACACGGTCCGGGCCTGGGTCGCCTCCAGGCCGGGCAACCGGGGTCGCAGAGACGACTGAGCCGACCGGAGGGGCCGACGCGGTACCGGGCGCCCGGCACCGCGTCGGTCGCCGGGGAGTCACCTCCACGGTTCGATGACCGTCACCCCCGCTCCCGGTGCCGTCCCCATCGCGGCGAGCGCCGCCGGTGTCTCGTCCAGGGTGATCGTCGTGGTGGCCAGGAGGTCGGGTCGGAGCACCCCCGCTCGGACCAGTTCCAGCATGGGCGGGTAGGTGTGGGCCGCCATGCCGTGGCTGCCGAGGAGTTCGAGTTCCAGGCCGATCGCGCGGGCCATCGGGACCGGGGTCGTGCCGGACGGGGAGGGCAGGAGGCCGACCTGGATGTGGCGGCCCCGGCGGCGCAAGCCGTTCACCGAGGCGGCACAGGTCGCCGGGGAGCCCAGGGCGTCCAGCGACAAGTGGGCGCCGCCGCCTGTCAGTTCGCGTACCGCCCGCGCCGTGTCCGGGGTGCTCGTACCGTCCACGCACTCCGCCGCCCCGAACTTCCTTGCCAGCGCGAGTGCTTGGGGTGAGATGTCCACCGCGACGACCCGGGCGCCGGCGGCCGCCGCGATCATCACCGCCGACAGGCCGACTCCCCCGCAGCCGTGCACCGCGACCCACTCCCCCGGCGCGACCCGGCCCCGCTGCACCACCGCGCGGAACGCCGTCGCGAACCGGCAGCCCAGCGAGGCCGCCGTCGCGAAGGTCATCTCGTCCGGCATCGCGACCAGGTTCACGTCGGCGTGGTCCAGGGCGACGTACTGGGCGAAGGAACCCCAGTGGGTGAAGCCGGGCTGGGTCTGGCGCTCGCACACCTGCTGGTCGCCCACGGCGCAGGCGGGGCAGGTTCCGCAGGCGCAGATGAAAGGTACGGTGACGCGGTCGCCGGGGTGCCAGGCGGTCACCCGGGGGCCCAACGACTCGACCACGCCGGCGAGTTCGTGGCCCGGGACGTGGGGCAACGTGATGTCGGGGTCGTGGCCCTGCCAGCCGTGCCAGTCGCTTCGGCAGAGGCCTGTTGCCTCGACCCGGACGATTACTCCGTGGTCTGTGGGGTGAGGGTCCGGTACTTCCCGTACCTCGGCTGGTTCCCCGTACTGCTCGAAGACCACCGCTCTCATCTGCGCTCCTGTCGCCATTGCCGTCTGCGGGTGCGTCGTGGCTGGTCGCGCCCCGCGGCGGAGCCGCATATCGATACAGCCCCGCGCCCCTTCAGAGCGCTCAGCCCCCCGTTCACCACGACTCCGACCCCGTTCCTACCCCCTTCCCCGCAACCTTCTCCCCCCGCAACCTCAACGCCACCAACGGAAAGACCAACACCGACACCATCGCCGCCCCCACCAACGCCGCCGCGTCCGCCGACTTCAGCACCTTGTCGTCCACCCCGATCGTCGTGATGGCCACGACCAACGGCAACGCGGTCGAGGCGAACAGCGTGAGGGCGCGCCGGTCCCGGCGTACGAGATCGCGTGGGGCGAGGGCGTAGACCGGAAGGCCTCGGACGAGGAGGAACAGCACCAGGAAAATCGGGAGAAGCAACAAGGCGTGGCCTCCGGACAGCAGAGCGTCCAGGTCGAACTCGATGCCGGTGACCACGAAGAACACCGGGACCAGGAAGCCGAAGCCCATCGCCTCGATCTTCTCCAGGACCGAATCCGCGCTCTCCGGGGCCGCTCCGTGCAGCACCAGGCGGGTGATCAGGCCGGCGGCGAAGGCGCCGAGGAGGGTGTCGAGGCCGAGGGCCCCGGAGATGCCCAGCATGACCGCCAGGAGGAGCACGACGAGTCGTACGGCGAACTGGCCGCTGCTGTGGAGGGTCTTGGCGATGATCCGGGAGAACCACGGCGGACGGGGGCGCAGCGCCCACCACACGGCCGCCGCCGTGAGCAGGGCGAACGCGGCCAGGAGTGCTGTGGAACGGCCCGGCGCCCGGCCGCTCAGCAGCAGCGCCATCGCGATGATCGGGCCGAACTCCCCCACCGCGCCGACCGCCAGCATCACGGAGCCGAAGCGCGAGTGCAGGTCCCCGGCGTCACGCAGGACCGGCAGGACCGTGCCGAGGGCGGTGCTGGTGAGGGCCGTGCCGACGTAGACACCCTTGGACCAGCCGGAGAGCGCGGTGGCCAGGGCCAGGCCTGCCGCCAAGGAGATCAGCCACGCGCGTACCGACCGTCTGAGCGTGTCCCCCCGGATCTTGTCGAACTCGATCTCGTATCCGGCGAGGAAGATCAGCATCGTCAGACCGAGGTCGGAGAGGGTGTCGATCACCTGTCCGTCGCCCGCCCAGCCGAGTACGTCGGGACCGACGAGGATGCCCAGCAGGATCTCGAAGATGACCAGCGGGACCGGGAGACGGCGGCCGATCGCGTAGGCCAGCAGGGGCGCCAGTACGGCGATGGTCATGATCAGGATGAGCGTCCCGGACTGCGACATGAGGCGTATCTACCATAAAGTGCCGGTAAATCTGCCCTGTAGGAGTACGAGGGGATTTGCCGTGACCTACTCTCCGCCGCCGGGCGCGCCCCGGGCCCGTATCCCCGGGCCGCAGCAGCCTCCGCCGACGTACCCCCAGATCCGTACCGGCCTGTGGAAGCACTGCCTGGGCGGCGGGCTGGCGCTGTGGGTACTGACCGCGCTGGTCACGTACGCGACCAAGAACACCACCCTGCTGCCGACGCTGATCCTGCTCGGCAGCTTCCTGGTGCCGGTGACCTTCGTGCTGTGGGCGTACGAGCGGCACGGGCGCGACCTGGGCGTGAGCGTGATCCTGGGCTGCTTCCTGACCGGCGGCACGCTCGGGGTGCTGGGCGCCTCGGTCATGGAGTACTACCTGCTGCACCCCTCCCTGTGGATGTTCGTCGGCGTCGGCCTCATCGAGGAGGCCGTGAAGCTGGGGGCGCTGATGTTCGTGCTGCGCCGGCAGCCCCGGCTGCACGGGATGCGCGCCGGGCTGGTGCTGGGCGCGACGGTCGGCTTCGGTTTCGCGGCCCTGGAGAGCGCCGGGTACGCCTTCAACGCGGCCGTCTCCGCCAAGGGCATCGATCTGCGGGCCCTTCTGGAGACCGAGATCCTGCGCGGGGTCCTCGCACCCTTCGGGCACGGCCTGTGAACGGCGGTCGCGGGTGGCGTCCTGCTCACGTACCGGCAGCTGAACGGGCGCTTCCGGTTCACCGGCCCGGTCGTCGGCACGTATCTCGGCGTCTCCTTGCTGCACGCCCTGTGGGACTCGACGCACGGCATCGCGATCTGGCTGGTGGCCCGGCTGTCGGGCGCGGGCCTGGACAGACAGCTGTTCGCCCAGGGGTACATCCCGGCGCCGACCGACCAGCAGGAGCATCTGTTCACGGTGTTCTCGGTGGGCGGGATGGTGCTCGTGGCGCTGTTCGGCGTGGCCTGGGTGCGGTCGCTGGCCCGGCGCGACCCCTCTTGGAGAAATACCCCCTAGGGGTATAGTGTGAAGCACAGAGTGAGCCACCGTGGGCCACTCCGACCGCATACACCTCCACACGCCTCCACGAGGAGAACGACATGACCTCCCAGACCGACACCCAGGGTTCCGTCACCACCGTCTACAAGGTGAGCGGGATGAGCTGCGGACACTGTGAGGGCTCCGTCTCCGGCGAGCTCTCCGGGCTGCCCGGCGTCACCTCGGTGAAGGCCGTCGCGTCGACCGGCGAGGTCACCGTCGTATCCGCCGCCCCGCTCGACGACGAGGCCGTCCGCGCGGCGGTCGACGAGGCGGGCTTCGAGCTCGTCGGCCAGGCCTGAAACAGCACCGGCACCACACTTCTGTTCTCTCCGACCGGGCCGTGCCGACCAGCTGATACTGGCTCCGCGCGGTCCGGTCCGATGTCTGGAGTCCGGACATGACCAGCACCACCACGATCGGCACCACCGCGGAGACACCCATAGCCGCGACCCCCGAACCCGCCGCCGAGGTCGAGTTGCTCATCGGCGGGATGACCTGCGCCTCCTGCGCGGCCCGCGTCGAGAAGAAGCTCAACCGCATGGACGGCGTCACCGCCACGGTCAACTACGCGACCGAGAAGGCGAAGGTCAGCTACCCGGCGGGCATCCAGGTCGCCGACCTCATCGCGACCGTGGTGAAGACCGGGTACACCGCCGAGGAACCCGCGCCGCCGGAACCCGAAACGCGGGACACTCCCGACGAGGATCCCGAACTCGCCTCCCTGCGCGAGCGGTTGACCGTCTCCGCCCTCCTCGCCGTGCCCGTCGTGCTGCTCTCGATGATTCCGGCCCTCCAGTTCGACAACTGGCAGTGGCTCGCGCTCACCCTCGCCGCGCCCGTCGTCGTCTGGGGCGGACTCCCGTTCCACCAGGCCGCGTTCACCAACGCCCGGCACGGCGCGGCCACCATGGACACCCTTGTCTCGGTCGGCACGCTGGCCGCGTTCGGCTGGTCGCTGTGGGCGCTGTTCTGGGGCGACGCGGGCATGACCGGCATGCACGACGAGTTCCGCCTCACCGTCTCGCGTACGGACGGCGCCTCGACGATCTACCTCGAAGTGGCCGCCGGAGTCGTCGCGTTGATCCTGCTGGGCCGCTATCTGGAGGCCCGCTCGAAGCGGCGTGCGGGAGCGGCCCTGCGCGCGCTCATGCAACTGGGCGCCAAGGACGTCGCCGTACTGCGGGACGGTCGTGAAGTGCGGGTCCCGGTCGGCGAGTTGGCGGTCGGGGACCGTTTCGTCGTACGGCCCGGCGAGAAGATCGCGACCGACGGCACCGTCGTCGAGGGCGCCTCGGCGGTCGACGCGTCGATGCTGACCGGCGAGTCGGTGCCGGTGGACGTGGCACCGGGTGACACGGTCACCGGCGCGACGGTGAACGCCGGCGGGCGGCTCGTCGTAGCGGCGAGCCGTGTCGGGTCGGACACCCAACTCGCCCGTATGGCACGGCTGGTGGAGGACGCGCAGAACGGCAAGGCCGAGGTGCAGCGGCTCGCGGACCGGATCTCCGGGATCTTCGTGCCGGTGGTGCTGTTGATCGCGCTCGGCACGTTCGGGGTGTGGCTCGGAGTCACGGGTGACGTGGCCGCCGCGTTCACCGCGGCCGTCGCCGTGCTGATCATCGCCTGCCCGTGCGCGCTGGGCCTGGCCACCCCGACCGCCCTCATGGTCGGCACCGGCCGCGGCGCCCAACTCGGCATCCTCATCAAGGGCCCCGAGGTCCTGGAGTCCACCCGCCGCGTCGACACCGTCGTACTCGACAAGACCGGCACGATCACCACCGGCCGCATGACCCTCCAGGAGGTCTACGTCGCCGACGGCACCGACGAGCGGGAGCTGCTGCGGCTAGCGGGCGCCCTGGAGCACGCCTCCGAACACCCCGTCGCGCGAGCCGTGGCGGCGGGCGCGGAGGAGCGGGTGGGACCACTGCCGTCGGCCGAGCACTTCGAGAACGTACCCGGACGCGGCGTACGCGGCCGCGTGGAGGGCCGTGAGGTGGCCGTGGGGCGCCTCTACGACGATCTCCCGGAGGAGTTGGCCCGCGCCAGGTCCGAGGCCGAGAGCGGCGGACGTACGGCCGTGGTGGTCGGCTGGGACGGAGCGGCGCGCGGAGTCGTCGCGGTCGCCGACGCGGTCAAGGAGACCAGCGCCGAGGCCGTACGCGAACTGCGGGCCCTCGGGCTCACTCCGGTGCTGCTGACCGGGGACAACCGGGCGGTGGCCGATGCGGTGGCCGCCGCCGTCGGGATCTCTCCCGGGGACGTCATCGCGGAAGTACTGCCCGAGGACAAGGTCGATGTCGTACGACGGCTTCAGGGCGAGGGGCGGACCGTCGCCATGGTCGGCGACGGGGTCAACGACGCCGCCGCGCTCGCCACCGCCGATCTCGGGCTCGCGATGGGCACCGGGACGGACGCGGCGATCGAGGCGAGCGATCTGACGCTGGTGCGCGGGGACCTGCGGGTGGCCGCGGACGCGATCCGGCTGTCCCGGAAGACGCTCAGCACCATCAAGGGCAATCTCGTGTGGGCTTTTGGATACAACGTGGCCGCGCTCCCGCTGGCCGCCGCGGGGATGCTGAACCCCATGATCGCGGGGGCCGCGATGGCCTTCTCGTCGGTGTTCGTGGTCTCCAACAGCCTGCGACTTCGGACATTTCGCTGAAGTTCCGCAAAGTTACCGGGAGTTACGGGAAGTCGAAGTAAGAGTCCCCCTAGAGACGGAGGACGGCCT
>NZ_JBLTJC010000356.1:0-10381 GCF_048158785.1 Streptomyces colwelliae
CGCCCCAGACTCCGGATCGCACCCACCCCGCCGTGATGCAGCGGATAGTCGCCGAACTTCACGATCAGGCCCGGCACTTCGCGGTCGGCCTCGAAAGGCACGCCGCTGGTGCGCTTGGCCACGGGTCGGAGTGGCCCAAGTGGGAGGCGTCGAGGCCGGACGGCAGGCCGGCGGGCATGATGTTGAAGCCGTCGGCGGCGCCCTGCGTGAACCAGGACTCGATCGCGTCGGCGACCTGCTCCGGCGTACCGGCGAAGGTGAGATGCCCGCGACCGCCACCGAGCCGGCCGATCAACTGCCGTACGGTGAGCCGGTCCCGACGGGCCAGTTCGACGACGAGTGTGTAGCGGCTCTTCGCGCCCTCGATGGAGTCCTCGGGCGGGAGATCGGCGGGGAGCGGGGCGTCCAACTCCAGCGTGCCCGCCGGTAGTTGAAGCAGCCGCTCCAGACGGTCCACGCCGTGCGTGTACACGATGTGGTCCTCCAGCAGCCGCTCGTTCGCGCGCGCCTCGGCCTCCGTCGAGCCGAGCACCGGGACGATGCCGGGCAGCACCTTGATGTGCTCGGGGTCCCGACCGGCCGCCGCCGTACGGGACTTGAGGTCCTTGTAGAAGGCCTGCGCGTCGGCGAGGGTCTGCTGCGCGGTGAACACCGCCTCCGCGTACCGCGCCGCGAACGCCTTGCCGTCCTCGCTCGAACCCGCCTGCACGAGGAGGGGGTAACCCTGCGGTGAGCGGGGGACGTTGAGGGCTCCCGCGACGCTGAAGTACGTCCCCTGATGCTGCGGAGGGTGGATCTTCGCGTCGTCGCCCCACACCCCGGCCGCCTTGTCGGCGACGATCGCGTCGTCCTCCCAGCTGTCCCAGAGCTTCAGCGCCACATCGAGGAACTCGGCGGCACGCGCGTACCGTTCCGCGTGCGCGGGTTCATGCTCCAGACCGAAGTTGCGGGCGGCCTCCGCACCGGCGGTGGTGACGATGTTCCAACCCGCCCTGCCGCCACTGATGATGTCGAGCGAGGCGAACTTGCGGGCCAGGTTGTAGGGGGAGTTGTAGGACGTGGACGCGGTGGCGATCAGGCCTATGTGCTCGGTGGCCGTCGCCAGCGCGGTGAGGAGAGTGAGCGGTTCCAGCGCGCCGGCCGGGCGTTGGGCGAGGTTGCTCCACAACTGCGGTCCGTCGGCCAGGAAGAGCGAGTCGAAGGTGCCGCGCTCCGCGATCCGGGCGAGGTGCGTGTAGTGGTCCAGCTCGACGTGGGCGTACGGATTGCTCTCCGGGAGGCGCCAAGAAGCCTCGTGGTGACCGGTGTTCATGAGGAAGGCGTTGAGGTGGAGTTGGCGGGGGCGGTGGGTCATGGTTGTCCTTTGCTGCGGACAGATACAGGGGATTTTGAGTGCCGGGGGCGCGCTTCAGCCCGTCCGGCGGCTTCTCGACGCGGGTCGCGCAGATCAGTTCGTGGGGCGGCTTCTCGACGCGGGCCGCGCAGATCAGTCCGTGGGGCGGCTTCTCGATGTGGGCCGCGCAATTCAGCCCGTGGAGCGGCTTCTCGACGTGGGCCGCGCGGATCAGTCCTTTGGGCGACCTCTCAGCGCAGGCCGCATAAATCAGCTCGCCGGGCGACTCCTCAACGCAGGCCGGCAATATTCAGCCCGTCCGGCGTTTGAGGACGAGGCCCCTTCAGGGCCGATGGGGGTCTGGGGGCGCAGCCCCCGGCAACGGCGCGCAACACACGCTCAATCGACGTCCTCCGTCACACCCAACGCCGCCAACAACCGCTCCCGGTACTCACCCAGCACCGGCTCCCGATACGACCGCGGGTGAGGCCGATCGATGACCAAGTCGAGCCCAATGCGCCCCTGGTCCAGCACAAGCACCCGATCCGCAAGCACGATCGCCTCATCCACGTCATGGGTGACCAGCAGCACCGAGGGCCGATGCCGCTCCCACAACTCGCGGAGCAACACATGCATCCGGATGCGGGTCAACGCATCCAGCGCCCCGAACGGCTCGTCCGCCAGCAGGAGTTCAGGCTCACGGACGAGCGACCGGGCAAGAGCGGCCCGCTGCGCCTCGCCGCCGGACAGCTCGTTGGGCCACGCCCGCTCACGCCCGGCGAGCCCCACTTCGGCAAGGGCCTCGCGGCCCTTCGCGGCGGCTTCCTTGCCCTCCGTCCCCAGCAGCACGTTGTCGAGAACCCGCCGCCAGGGCAGCAACCGGGAGTCCTGAAAGACCACCGACACCCGCTCAGGGGCGGTGAGTCGGCCACTCCCGACGACCTCGTGGTCGAGCCCCGCGATGGCCCGCAGCAACGTGCTCTTGCCGGAACCGCTGTGCCCCAGCAGGGCGGTGAACTGCCCCGCGGGCAGATCCAGATCGACGTGATCGAGAACCGTACGCCCGTCGAACGACCGCGTAAGCCCTCGGAGTTGGACCGCGGGAACCGCAGCGACGGTGGGCGCGGTGGTCAGTTGCTGAGTGTGCGGCGCCATGACAGCACCCTCCGTTCGACGAGACGGACCGCGCTGTCGGAGACCAGTCCGAACACGCCGTAGATCAGCAGGCCGACGAGGATGACGTCCGACTGGCCGTAGTTCTGGGCCTGGAACATCATGTAACCGAGGCCGCTGGTGGCGTTGATCTGCTCCAGGACCACCAGGCTCAGCCAGGAGCCGGTCACCCCGAGACGCAGCCCCACGAAGAAGCCGGGCAGCGCGCCGGGAATGACGATCTGGCGCACGAACTGGAGCCTCGACAGACCCTGGACCTCGGCGAGTTCGACGTAACGGTGGTCGATGCCGGACAGCGCGGCGTGCAGGTTCAGGTAGATCGGGATGTAGACGACGATCGCGATGATGGCGACCTTGAAGGTCTCGCCGATGCCCAGCCAGAGGATGAACAGCGGGATGAGACCGAGGGTGGGGATGGCTCGGTTGAGCTGCACGGTCCCGTCGATCAGCGCCTCGCCGATCCGGCTCAGCCCGGCGGCCAGCGCGAGGACGACACCGGCGGTGAGGCCGAGCGCGAAGCCGTAGGCGGCGCGTTCCAGCGAGGTCAGCATGTCCGTGGGCAGCGTGCCGGACGTCCACAGCCGGCCGGCGGTCCGCAACACCGTCCAGGGCGCCGGGATCGCGGCCGGGTCCAACTGCCCGGCGGCGGAGGCGACGGCCCAGAGAACGAAGAAGAGGGCGGGCCCGATGACCCGGGAGGCGGGCAGCCGTTTTCCGGGGGCGAGCCCGCGGCGCCGCCTGCGCGGTGCTCCGGCGGCGGCCTCAACAGCGGTCACCGGAACGGAGGTTGAGGTGGTGGACCCGGTCGTGCCGGTCGTGCCGGTCGTCTCGGACGTGGAGGTCGTCATGGCCGTCACTTCCGGTACTCCGCCGCCACGGCCTTCGCCGCGATCCCCTCGAAGCGCCGGTCGAAGAGCGAGTCCACCGTGAACTCCTTCACGAAACCGCCCTCCGCCAGCAGATCGGCGGTCTCCTGCTCCCACTTCACGGCCTCGTCCCAACTCGGCGGGAACAACGGCTTGTTGGCGAGGGCGGTCACCGCCTCGGCCTGCGCGAGAGTCAGGTTCTGCGTCTTCACGTAGAACTCCTCGTTCCAGGTGTCCGGGTTCTCGTACTGCCAGACCTGACCCCGCGCCCACTGCGGGATGTACGCGGCGATTGCGGCCGCCTTCGCCGAGTCGGCCAGCACGGCGGCCGGCGCCCACAACAGATTGAGCAGGTCTACGACATCGGTCGTGATCGCGCGGGCGCCCTTCGCCTCGTACTGCTTGAGGTACGCCGGTGCCTGGCTGTTGGCGAGCGGGGCGATGTCCACCTGGCCCGACTGGAGGGCCGTGAAGAACTGGTTGCTGGTCAGCGGGACCAGCTTCACCTCGTCGTACTTCAGCCCGGCATCCTTCAACGCCCGTAGCAGGACGACACCTTGGGCCTGGCCCTGCGAGAACGCCAGCTTCTTGCCCTTGAAGTCCGCGACGGCGCGGATGTCGCTGCCGGGCTTGGTGGCGAAGAGGTAGTTGGGCTTGCGGGTGATGTTGATCGCGACGATCTTCGCGTCGAAGCCCTGGTAGTGCGCCTGGATCGGCGGGATGCCCGCGTTGTTGGCGAGGTCCAGGGACTTGGCGCGGAACGCGTTGATGACATCGGGTCCGGCGCCGATGTTCAACCAACTCGACACGGTGAACGGCAACTTGGGCAGCTTCGCCAACTTGAACTGCAACTGCTGGGTGTTCAGATACGAGGAGATCTTCAGACTCGTACCGGACGGGACCTTCTCGGCGAGCGGGGCGGACAGACCGGCCCCCGACTTGGTGGCCGCGGCACTGCTCGTGGCACAGCCACTGAGGCCGGCGACGCCCGCGGCGGCACCGAGTACGGAGGTGAGGAAGAGCCGCCGGTCGAGGCCGGGCGCACGGGAATGAGGCATGGGAGGACTCCCTGATCAAAAGTCGCGGGAACGCGGGAATACGCGCGGAATTCACGGCAGAGGAAAGCCGGAGAAAGAAATGCAGGCAGGATGAGACCGGCGCCGGGGCGCGTCAACGGGTCAGCAACAAGAAGTGCGACAACTCATCTGCGGGCTCATGACCAGGATGTTCCCGGTCATGCGCGCCCCCTGTCAACATTCCGAGTTTCTGAATTAAATACGCCCCGGTGAAACGCTCGGTCACGTGCTCGGTCACACGCTCAAGGGATCCCGGTACAGCACATCGAGCATCACCGAACCGCCCGCCACCGCCAGCACGGAATCCGGAAAACTCGTCGGTACGACAGCCGACGCCCGCGCGTCCCCGACCTCCTCGCGCAGCGCGCGCAGGCAGTCCTCCCGCCGTAGGACCCCCAGTTCGGTGACGACCACCGTCTCCGGGTTGAGGATGTCGAGCAGCAGCCCGACCGCCCGCCCCGCCATCCGCGCCCGCCGCGTCAACAGCCGTACGGCGACGGGGTCTCCGCGCTCGGCCGCGGTCACGACATGGGTCGGGTTCACCCCGTCGACGATCCCCGCCTCCCGGGCCCGCCGGCACAACGTCCGTTCGCTCAGCTCCACTTGGAGGCAGCCGACGCGTCCGCAGTCGCACGGTTCCGTGCCGCCGCGCAACGGCAGATGGGCGATCGCGCCGGCCTGCGAGCGGGGACCGTGGTGCACCTCGTCGTTGGTGGCGAAGGCCGCGTCGACCACGTTGCCGACGAAGAGATGCAGCACGCTACGGCTGCCGCGGGCCCGCCCGAAGAGCCGCTCGCCGTTCACCAACGCCCTTGCGTGGCCGTCCACATGGACCGGCAGTCCGGTGCGGGCGCCGAGCAGTTCGCGTACCGGCACGTCCCGCCAGCCCAGCAGCGGATGTTCGACGATGGTCCCGGAGTCCCGGTCGACCCAGCCGCCGGCGGCGACCCCGACCCCCAGCGGGGTGGTCCCGGCCGCCTCCGTCAGCAGCGCGTCAAGACCCTCGGCGGCCCGCGCCAGCACCAGGGACGGGTTGGTGCTGTCGTGCCCGATCCGCCGCTCGACCACCACCCGGCCGCGCAGATCGAGCAGGGCCACCGTTGTATAGGGGACCGCCACATGGACTCCGCCCACAACGAACCGTGACGCGTCCAGGTCGACGGGCACATGGGGCCGGCCCACGCCCTTCGAGCGTTGGGGTGTGGCGGACTCCCGTATGAGCCCGAGTTCGGTGAAGCGGGCGCAGTAGTCGGTGACCGACGCCGGGGACAGCCCGGTCAGCCGGGAGATGGTGCTGCGGGCCACCGGGCCGTGCTCCAGCACCGAGCGCAGGACGACGCTCGCGTTGGTGCGCCGCCGGTCGCTGTCGGCGGCGCGCGGTACGGGGGAGTTGGGGGAGTGGGAGGCGAGAAGGGGTGCCGCGGTACGGGGCATGGGGAACTTCCTCGGGAACGGGTCCGACAGTGCGCCGTCTCGGATACGAGGCGCACCGGATCCGCTCCGCCCGCCTCAGGGGCGGTAACAGGTCGCCGCGGCCTGGCGTCGCAGGTCGACATAGCGACGCGACGCGAAGTTCCGGGCCTGGGCAACCATGCGGTCGAAGCTAGCAAAGCGGTCCACGGCTGCCCAGACGGTGACCGGTGTGCGAGACGGCACGGATGCCGATGTGTGAGACGGCAACGGTGCCGGTGTGCGAGACGGCACGAGGTCCGCGTGACCGGCATCACGCCCGGGCGCGTGTAGCGGGCATCCTTTGTCCGGAGCCCACCAAGTCCCCGCCGAACCCTTTGTCGAACGCTGACGGTGATCGGCCCGAGGGCCCTGGGGTAGCGTCACAAGGTCCCCCTGTACCCCCGTCAACCTGCGGAGTCCCCTTGAGTACCGCCGTCGCCACCGCCCGCCCGGGCCAGGTCCTCGCCGACCTGCTGCCCGCCTCCCGCGTCCGGGACATCGCCCTCGTGCTCGGCGGCGCCGCGCTCACCGGCCTCGCCGCCCAGCTCGCCGTGCCCGTGCCGGGCTCCTCGGTCCCGGTCACCGGCCAGACCTTCGCCGCGCTGCTCGTCGGCACGTCCCTCGGCGCCCGCCGCGGCTTTCTCTCGCTCGCCCTGTACGCGCTGCTCGGCCTCGCCGGTGTGCCGTGGTTCGCCGGCGGCACCCACGGGGGCGGCGCCTCCTTCGGCTACATCGTCGGCATGCTGCTCGCCTCCGCCGCCGTGGGCGCCCTGGCCCGCCGCGGCGCCGACCGCTCGGTCCTCCGCATGGCCGGCACGATGCTGCTGGGCGAGGCGATCATCTACGCGATCGGCGTCCCGTACCTGGCGCTCAGCCTCGACCTCTCGACGAGCGCCGCGCTCGCCGCCGGCCTCACCCCGTTCCTCATCGGCGACGCCCTGAAGGCCGCCCTGGCGATGGGCGCGACGCCCACGGCCTGGAAGTTCGTCAACAAGCAGAGCTGACAAGGCTGTTGCCGCGGAAGAGGTTCGCCGGGTCGTAGGACGACTTGAGTCCGGCGAGCCTCTTCCGCGTTTCCACGTCGTACAGCCCCTCGGTCCGATCACCGGCCCCGAACGCGAAGTTGAGCGCCCGCCCGAGCGTCGTCGGCGCGAGCAGCGCGAAGGAGGGATCGAGCTGCGCACGGGCGGCTTCCCGCTCCCCGACCGCCAACATCCGTACCAGGAACCGCCCTTCGCGATACGGCACCGAGTTCGGCGCGGGCCTCGCCAGTGCCCCGCCGAGATGATTGACCTGTACGACACACATGCCGGGCACGTCCGGCCCGGCGAGCGACAGCACCTCGCCCACCCGCGCCACATCCAGCTCGCTCAGCACAGCGCTGTCCCCGTAGTACGCGTGCGGGGCGGGCGGGTCACTGTGGATCGTGTGGCTCTCGGTGTACGGCATCTCGCGCAACGAGTCCGCGAGCACCGGCCCGAACTCCCGTAGCGGGGCGACGAGTTGGTCACCCTCCTGGCGGGTGCCCGTGTAGCCGACGCGCACGGAGAGCACGTACCGCCCGCGCAGGTGCGGCGGCAGCGCCGGGATGTCCGGGTACGGTACGGCGGCGAAGGACGAGGTCAGCTCGTCCGGTACGGTCCGCGTCCACTCCTCGTACGCCCGCAGCAGGGCCGTGGGATCGACCTCCCGCCCGTCGAAGGCGAGCGAACCGCCGTAGAGCGTCCGCACGGGGACGAGACCGATCTCCAACTCCGTGACGACTCCGAAGGCGTGACCGGCGTCGAGCAGCGCCCAGTACAGGTCGGGCTCCGACTCCCGTGTCACCCGGCGGAGTTGCCCGTCGGCGGTGACGACGTCGAGCGAGCGCACGTGATCGGCCGCGTACCCGAACTCCCTTGCCAGGATGCCCAGTCCACCGCTCAGCGTGTACGACACGGCACCCACGCTCGGCGCGGACCCTCCCCCACTGCCCTAAAGGCGTGGGGGGACCCCCAAGCGGCGCCAGCCCGTACGGCTCCGCCGCCGCCACGACCTGCCCCCACCGCACGCCCGCCTGGACACGGACGGTACGCGCCTCGGGATCGACCCGTACCCCGTCCATCCGCCTCGTCGTGATCAGCACCCCGCCCTCGGAGGCACCCGGCAGCCCGTGCCCGGTGGCCTGGACGCCGACCGGCAGGTTCTCCGCGGCCGCGTACCGTACGGCGGCGATCACGTCGTCGGCCGAGGCCGCGCCGAAGATCACGGCGGGGCGCTGGGCGAACCCGGTCTGGAATCCGGCGAGTTCGTCCTCGTAGCCGGGGTCGGTGGGGTGGAGGGTGAGCGGCGGTGTGTGGTTCATGTGGGCATGCTGGCCGGAAAACCTGACATGTGCCGTCAGGCTTTCGCAGGGAAGCGAGGGGGAGGGCCGGGTGCTCCCGCGACCCGGCCCTCCCCTGCCGGAGCCCTGAGGGCGTCCGGCTGCGGCGGCTCAGCTTTCCAACGACCGCTGCCCCGGCCGCCGTTGTGACCAGTACAGCCCCGCCGCGCCCGCCGCGATCAGCGCCGCACCGGCCGCGCCCAGGGGGAGCACGTCTTCGCCGGCCCCCGTCTTGGGCAGTGTGTCGCCGCCCGGCGCCACCGGCTTGTTGTCGGTGCCGAGTAGCAACGGGGTGGCCGGGGCGTTCGGCGACGGGTTCGTCGTACCGAACGGGACCGGGCCCTGCTGCCAGAACGTCTTCTTGCCGTCGGCGGACATCACCGGCAGACAGATCTTCCCGGCCTTGCTCAGGTCGTACGTCGCGTCGACGGCGTACGACTTCGACTTGCCCGCGGCGAGAGCGCCGACGGAGCACTTGAATCCACTGTTCGAACCGGGCGGCAGATCCTTTTCCCCGATCGCCGAACAGCCCTGCACATTCGTGACCTTGAGGCCGTCGAAACCGACGACCAGGAGATTGAGATCACCGCTCGCCTTGGTCCCCTCATTCTTCACCGTGGCGGTGATCGCCGTCTTTTTCGAACCGTTGTCGACCGAGATCTTCTCCGGCAGGAGCGTGGTCAGTTCCACACCCGCCGGAGCCGCGTCCATCGCCTTTCCGCCTTTGCTGCTCCCCGGTCCCTGGTCATCCGCCGAGGCGGTGAAGGAAAGGATCATCACCGCCGAGAAAGATGCCGTGAGCAGCGAACCTGTGACGGCCGTGGCGATGGCCGTCGCACGACGAGAACTCATGTTCGTCCCCCTTGTGTTCCCCTGTGTCCCCCTGCGACTGTGCCTGAATTCGCAGTACTTGAAGAGGTACCACAAGATTTCTCCGCACTATGCTGGTACGGCATGAAGTGTGACCATTGTGGGGGTGCAGCGGATTGCCGGGGAATACGGGGAACGTGAGGAGTGGTGGCACTCCGGGGCTATTGGTCACCGGGCGCTATCGGTTGGTCGAGAGTATCGGCCAGGGGGGAATGGGGCGGGTGTGGCGAGCCGCCGACGAAATGCTCGACCGGCAGGTCGCGGTCAAGGAAATGCGCATCGACGGCCTCGACGCGGAGGACACCCGCACCCGCCGTGAGCGCACCCTGCGCGAGGCCAGGGCGACGGCCCGCATCGACCACCCCAACGTCGTGCGGGTCTACGACGTCGTGGACGAGGGTGAACGCCTGTGGATCGTCATGGAGTTGGTCGCCGGCCGCTCCCTGGAACGCGTACTGGTGGACGACGGCGCGCTCGGCCCGCGCGAGGTGGCCCGCATCGGACTCGGCCTGGTGGCCGCCCTGCGCCAGGTGCACGCGGTAGGCGTCCTGCACCGCGACATCAAACCCGGCAACGTACTCGTCGAGAACCGCGGCCAACGCGTCGTGCTCACCGACTTCGGCATCGCCGCGATCCAGGACGCCACGGCGCTCACCGTGGTCGGCATGCTCGTCGGCTCACCCGACTACATGGCACCCGAGCGGATCTCCGGCCGCCCCCAGGGACCGCCCTCGGACATCTGGTCCCTCGGCGCGACGCTCTGCGCCGCACTCGGCGGCCGGTCACCGTTCTCCCGGGACACAACACTGGCGACCCTGCACGCCGTTCTGTACGAGGAGCCCGAACTCCCGTCGGCTGCCGGTCCGTTGCACGACATCCTCGCCGCGCTGCTGCGCAAGGAGCCCGCGGCCCGGCCGGGGTTGGAGGAGACGGAGCGGGCTCTGGTGCCGGTGGCGTTTCCGCCGGCGGGGCAGGAGGGGTCCGAGGTAGAGGAGGGGGCCGAGGTACAGGAGGGGGCCGAGGTACAGGAGGGCGAGGAACTCGCCGCGCCGGAAGCGGAGTTGAGGGAGGAGTCGCCGCCCGAGGTCTATCGGGAGTCGCCGACCCCGACGTTCCTGGCGCCGTCGCTCGTCCGCGCGGCACGCGACCCGGCCGATGGGCGACTGGTCGACGTGCACGACCTTGTCGACGAGGTCGTCGCCGTCCACGCGCGTGTGCCGTCCCGGCACGTTCCTGGCGCCGTTCAACT
>NZ_JBLTJC010000357.1:0-10368 GCF_048158785.1 Streptomyces colwelliae
TGGTACCGGACGCGGTCGCCAAGGTGGTCGCCGGCTGCACCCACGCGCATGGGCGCCTCCGGTGCCGAGGGCGAGATCACGAAGCTGCCCGCACCGGCCGGCTTCAAGGCCCCGCTCGTCCTCGCGGGGTCCGGCGATGGTGATTCGCAGGGCTTCGGGGATCGTGGTGCTGAGGGGCTCGACGGCCGCGACGCGGGGGAATCCGGTGGCCGCGACACGGGAGGTTCCGGCGGCAGTGGCGCGGGGGGCCCTGGTGCCAGGGGGCACGGCAGTCGCGATGCCGAGGTGGTCGGTGGCCGTGGTGCGGAGATCTCCGGTAGCCGGAGCGCTGGGACTTCCGGCGGCCGTGGTGCCGGGGATCGAGGCGCGGGAGGTTCTGCCGGCCGTGATGCCGGGTCAGTCGGGGGCCTCGACGCCGACGGGGTCGGCGGCCGTGCCGCGGTGCCCTCAAGTGCCCGTCCCCTCGACGGAGTTCCCGAGCGCGCCCGTACCGGAGTTCCGGAACACCATGCCCTCGCCGGTGTCCCCGAACCCCAACCCCTCGACAACAACGACGCGTTGGCGTTGATCAGCAGCAACGCCCTCACCCTCGGCCAATCCGCCCTCGCCCTGCACGAGTTGCGCGGGCTGATCGGGGCCACGCAGGTCGTCGGGGCGCTCTCGCTGCTCGCCGTGGACGGTTCGCACGAGCCGTACGCCGCGCCCGTGCACGCCGCTCGGCCGCATCGGGGGTCCACCGAAGTCGCCCGGCGGATGCGGGAGTTGATCGGGGCCGCCGACCGGCCCACTCCTCCGCTCGGGCGTATTCAGGACCCGTACGGCTTCCGGTGCCTGCCGCAGATCCACGGGCCCGCGCACGACGCGGCGGACGCGCTGGAGGAGGTGCTCGCGATCGAGATCAACGCCGCCGCCGAGAACCCCTTCATCTCCGCCGAGGACATGACCGCCTACCACCACGGCGGCTTCTACCAGGCCCAACTCGTCCTCGCCCTGGACCACTTCAGGCTCGCGCTCACCCAGGTGGCCCGGCTGTCGACGTCCCGGCTCTCCTCGCTGAACGAGCCCGCGTTCACCCGCCTCAAGCCGTTCCTCGCCGACAACGAGGCCGCGTCCTCCGGCGTGATGATCCTGGAGTACGCCGCCGCTGCCGCCCTCGGCGATCTGCGCGCGTTCTCGGCTCCCGCCTCGCTCGGGCACGCTGTACTCTCCCGGGGCGTCGAGGAACAGGCCAGCTTCGCCTCGCTCGCCGCACGTCAGACACTGCGCGCCTGCCGCGCGTACCGTCTCGTCGTCGGCTGCGAACTTGTCGCCGCCGTACGGGCGTTGCGCCAGCGGGGCCTGCGGCCCGACCCGGAACTCCCGGTCGGCCGCGCGCTGGAGCTGGCCGAATCGGTGCTCGACGACGAGACGGCGGACCGGCCGCTCACGGACGATGTGACGGCGGCGGCCGGACTGCTGGACCGGTTCACCGAGATCTGGAGGGGGAGCACGTCATGAGCGCGGACAGGAGTGTGGACGGGACCATGGATGGGGCCGTGGACGGTGCCGTGGACAGGGGGATGGGTGTGACCGACAGCCCGGCCGGCCGGCTACAGGCGCTCTTCGAGGGGCACCGGCTCACGCCGACCCAGCGGCGCATCGCGCACAGCATGGTGCGCCGCGCCGCCGAGGTGCCGTTCCTCTCCAGCGTCGAACTCGCCGAACTCGCCGGCGTCAGCCAGCCCTCCGTGACCCGCTTCGCGGTCGCCCTCGGCTTCGACGGCTACCCGGCGCTGCGCAAACACCTCCGCGAGGTCGCACCCGCCGAGTCGACCCCGGACACCGCGTCCTACAACGAGTACCAGCAGGCCGTGGAAGCCGAGATCGAGAACCTGAAGCACCTCGCCGAGATACTGGCCGACCCCCGGCCGGTCGCGAAGGCGGGCCGCCTGCTCGCCGCCTCGCGCCCGCTGCCCGTCCTCGGCCTGCGCGCGGCGGCCTCCCAGGCGTACGGCTTCGCGTACTTCGCCGCCAAGGTCCATCCGGACGTACGGCTGCTCAACGAGGGCGGCACGATGATCCACGACCGGATCGACGCGGCCGTCCGCGCCGGCGCCACCGCCCTGCTGTGCTTCGCGCTGCCCCGGCATCCGCGCGAGGTCGTGGACACGCTGGCGTACGCGAGGGAGGCGGGCCTGACCGTCGTCACCGTCGCGGACTCGGCGTTCGCGCCCGTCGCCAAGGTCTCCGACCTGCTGATCCCGGCCGCCGTCGGCACCGGCCTCGCCTTCGACACGGCCTGCGCGCCGATGCTCCTCGGGCGGGTCCTCCTGGAGGCGATGTGCGACGACCTGCCGGACGCGCAGGCCCGGTTGGAGGAGTTCGACGCGCGGGCGGCGGCGCGGGGGCTGTTCGTGGAGTGAGACACCCTGTCCCGTCTGGTGTCTTCTCAGACTCGTCTCACGTTCGCTCACTAGTCTCCCGGCCGGACAGAGCTGTGCCGGGACGACCAGGAGGCGGGACGTGGCACGCGGAGATCGCAGAGTCCAGGGGCTGGCCCGAGTGGCAGTCGTCGTACGGGCCGGAGCCGCCCCGATGTGGTGGTTCGGGGTGCTGGCGGCGGGTGTCGGCGTGCTGCTGCCCGGCATCACCGGGCGCCGGATCGGGGTGATGGCCGGAGCCGCGCTGTTCATCCTCGCGGCGATCGTGGTGTCGTACGCGCGCCGCAAGCGGTACACCGCCCTCGCGCGCGGCGCCGCCCGGGCCGGCAAGCACGACGTGCTCCAGGATCGCGCGGTGAGCGTACGGAACTGGCGCCGCGCCCACCGCTGGTGGCTCGTCCTCGCCTTCGCGCTCGCGCTGGGCAGCGGGTTCGCCGTGCCCGCGGCGGGCGGCATGCTGCTCGCCGGTGCCGGTACGGGCCTGCGTCTCAAGGCCGCCTGGCTGGGCCGCCGTGAGCGCGCCGACGACGTCCTGCTGTGGATCCGGGTCGACTGGCTGGACAAGCGGCACGGTGCCCCCGCCGGCAAGCCGGTCAAGGGCTACCGCTCCACCGGCATCGCCGCGGGCGACGCGACCCCGGGCGGGGCGCGCCGCCGCAGCGACGTCTTCGCCTGAGCGGGGTCCTAGACCTCCAGGTCCGCCTCGATCTTCTTCAACTGGTGCCTGGCCATCGCCAGGTTGGCCCGGTTGGAGTCCAGGACCAGGTAGAGGAACAGGCCGTTGCCGCCGCGCCCCTTGATCAGGCGGATCAGGTGGTACTGGCTCGACAGGGTGATCAGGATGTCCTCGATCTCGCCCTTCAGGCCGAGGTGCTCCATCGTGCGCAGCTTGGAGCGCACGACGTCGGTGTTCCCGGCGGCGGCGACGCCGAGGTCGAAGGTCTTGCTGCCGCCCATCGTGCCGAGCGCCATACCGCTGGTGTAGTCGACGAGCGCGACCCCGGTCGCGCCCTCGATGGAGGTCAGCGCCTCTTTGAGGGAGGTTTCGGTGTTGGCCATGACAGTGCTCCTTTGGTTCCGTTCAACTTTCCGTGGTGGTGCGCGCGTTGGTGCCTGTGGTGGTGCGTGGTGCGCGCGCTGTTCTCGTTCGTGCGGTGGTGGTTTTCGGGGGCGCCTTGGCGGGCGCCACGTCGGCCTGCTCCTCGGATGCGGATGCGGATGCGGATGCGGGTGCGGACGCGGATGCGGCTACGGCGGTGGCCTCGGTCGCGGCCGCCATCTCGGCGTCGACCAGTTCCCCGATCCGGGCCCCCGCGCGGCGGCCCTCCAGCAGCAGCCGGCCGACGTGGACACGGTCCTGGGCGAGCACGGTCAGCACGGCGCCCCGGCCCGCCGCGTAGGTCGCGACATAGCCGTAGACCCCGCGCACGATCAGCTCGCGGAAGTCGCCCTGCCCGGTCGCGTCCGCCATCTGTACGGCCACGCCGAGCGCCGTCACGGTCAGCGCGGCCACCCGCTCCGGCTCGACGCCCGGGGTGTCCTGCGCCAGGACGAGACCGTCGACGCCCGCCGCCAGCGCCCCGGTCAGCTGGGGCACGCGGGCTCTCAACCGGCGCAGCTCGTCGAGGATCTCTGCCTCGGAGGCCATCGGCTCTCTCCTCTCGGCGCGTGCTCGCTGCCACTCAAAGGGCCTCCAGCGCATCTCTGAGCCTCTTCAGCAAGGTGATGTCGGGATCGGTGACGTCGGGCAGGGGACGGGCGGCGGGAGCGGGCGGCCGGGGCGACACGAGCCCCGCCGACACCAGCCGCCGGACGTCCAGCAGCGTGGGGTACGCCCGCCGCCCCAGCGCCCGCGCGATGTCCGGCGCCGTGCGGACGCCGTCCACCCGCGCCAGCACCGCCGCCTGCCGGGCGGTGATCGGCGAGGGCGCGACGGGGTCGGCCCGCACCAGCGGCGCGCCGTCCGTCGCCGCGTCCGGCCAGACGCGGTGCAGCAGATCGCGGCGGCGCAGCGTCTCGCGCTCCAGTGCGGCCACCGGAACCGGCCGCACACCCCCGACCGGATGCGTGACGCCGTAGCGGAAACGGCCCGGGGTGCTGCTGGGCGCGAGTACGAAGTACGCCGCGTCGTACAGCGCCCCGAGGTGGCACAGTTCCAGCGCGCCCGGGCTCAACTGGCCGCCGTCCAGCAGCAGTCGGGTCGTGGCGTGCCGGTCGTCGGTCGCCCTGGCCGCGGCCTCCCAGGCGCCGGCGCGCAGCGTGTCGTGCGCGGTGAGGAGGAGGTCGAGGCCGGGCGCGGAGGGGCTCTCGGCGTGTACGACCCGGCCGTCCACGAGATGGAGGCTGCCGCGCTCACGGACGAGGACACCGGTGGCCTCCTCGGCGGCGAGCCGCGTCAGCATCGGCGAGACACCGCCCCAACCCCGGTCGCCGGCGGCGGCCTTGGCCCGCACCGGCAGCCGGGGTGGCGGGGTGGCGGGCGTGGCCTTGACCGCGGTCATCCCAGCACCAGCCGTCCGGCCATCTCGCCGAGCCGGATGCGGGCCAGCGCGAGATTGCCCTCCGCGCGGGCCAGCCACAGATGCAGGAACACACTGCTGTCGAACGACGTCCGCACGAACCGGAGCACGTGATAGCTGTCCCGGTTGCTGACGATCAGATCCTCCAGCGGAGGATCGTCGGCCTCCTCACCGTCCTCCCCGATGGACGCGAACGCCCGGTGCTCCGCCGCGAGCCGCGCCAGCTCGGCGGCCTCGGCGGCACTGGCCTCCTGGTCGCCGCCGGGTGACTCCCCGACGACCCCCAGGGCCAGCCCGCTCGTCCAGTCGACCAGCGCGGCGCCCCGGGCACCGGGCAGTCGCATGGCCTCAAGTAAGCACTCGTCGATTCCGGGCACCGTGGCTCCCCTCCCGCCTGCGGTTCGGCTGAGTGACGACGAAGCTACGCACCGTGTGGCCGAGGGGTGAGGGATCTGGCATTTTCCGGTGGAACATGCCCCCGAGTGACTAAGGTGGGTCAACTGACCCCGTTTTCACACGAGTTGCATGGGTCAGTTGAACCCTGCTCGCACCGGTGTGCGTCAACGGCGCCCGGGCGCGCGCAGGGTGGTGAGCGCGGCTCCGTGCGCCCCGCCGGATTCGGCCACGATCTCCGTCACCGTCTGAGGCTCCCGCACGGTCGCGAACGCCACGCCCCCGGAACCGTCCGGCACGAAGCCGTACACCCCGGGCCGGGCAAGGGAGTTGTAGGCGTAGTGCGCCGCGAAGTAGTACGCCCCGGTGTCCAGCGCCGCCGCGTAGTCACCCTGCTCCAGCAAGGGCAGTGCCTGTCCCTCGGCCAGCAGATCACCCGCGAAGCACGCGGGCCCGGCGACGTCCTGCACCACGTCCGCCCCCGACTTGGGCCGCCCCTTCCCGTCGTAGGCGGCGATCCGCAGCGGCCACGACTGCGGCGCGTACACCGTCCGCGTCGCGACCTGCACGCCCGCGTGCGTGATCGCGATCGGCCGCCCGCCGGCACTCTTCGCGTACTCGACCCGGGCCACCACCGTCCCCTGCTTGGCCAGCATCGACCGCCCGAACTCGGTCACCAGCCCGTACCGCCCGTCGAACAGTCCCGGCACCGCCTCCCGCAGCAGCCGCGCGTACTGCGCGTACGTCGGGGTCGTCGCGTCCGAACCGAAGTTCACCCCCAGGCCGCCGCCGATGTCGAGCGTGTCGATCTGCCGCCGCCCAAGCCGCGCGTTGATCTCCTCCGCCAGCTCGTACGTCTCCGCGACGCCCCGCGCCAGCAACGCCAGCGGGATGCCCTGCGACCCGGTGTGCGCGTGCAGCCGGGTCAGCCACGGCCGCTCCGCGAACGCCCGCACCACCCACTCCCGCGCCCCCTCGTCCCGCAGCGCCACCCCGAACTTCGAGGTCGCGGTCGCCGTGGAGAGCGCGGCGATCGACCCGCCGCCGATCTGCGGATTGACCCGGAGCCCGAGCGGCGAACGACTGCTCGCCGACCGCATCAGCGCGTCGATCCGCGCCAGCTCCTGCGGATTGTCGGCGTTCACCGCGATCCCCAGCGCCAGCGCCTCCCGCAACTCCGCCGGCGTCTTAGCGGGCGCGTCCAGCACGGTCCGCTCCGGCCGTACGCCCGCCGCCCGCGCGAGGGCCAGCTCACCGGGGCTCGCCACCTCCGCGCCGATGCCCTCCTCGTGCAGCAGCCGCAGCACCGGCACGAGCGGACTCGCCTTCACGGCGAACGCGTGCAGCACGGGCGTCCCGGGCGCCGTCACCGCGTCGAACGCCGCGCGGAGCGCCGCCGCGGACTCCCGGATGCCGGTGACGTCCAGGAGTGCGGCGATGGGGGCGCCGGGTCCCAGGAGCCCCTGCTCCACGGCGGCCCGCACGGCTTCGTCCCGGCGGGCGGTGCGTTCGGCGCCGGGATCCATGCGATCCGTGCCGGTACCGGTGCCGTCCGTGTGACCCTGGTTTTCGTCGTTCACTGCTGCCCCCGTCATGTCGCTGCCCGTGGTCGTTACATCCAGCCAAACACTCAGACCCTGCCCACAAGGACGCCTCCATGTATTGACTAGTTCTATTCACGAAGACAGGATGTGAATAGCAGCAGTAAAAACGCGTAGCTCAGACCCGCTGAGAGCAGTCCGCTAGGAGGCAGACCATGTCAGGACCCCGCCCCGTACGAGCACCGCGCGGTACGGAACTGAGCGCCCTGGGATGGCAGCAGGAAGCCGCCCTGCGGATGCTGCAGAACAACCTGGACCCCGAGGTCGCCGAACACCCCGACAAGCTCGTCGTCTACGGCGGCACAGGCAAGGCCGCCCGCGACTGGCGCTCCTTCGACGCCATGGTCCGCACGCTGCGCACCCTGAAGCAGGACGAGACGATGCTCGTCCAGTCCGGCCGCCCGGTCGGCGTGATGCAGACCCACGAGTGGGCGCCGCGTGTCCTCATCGCCAACTCCAACCTCGTCGGCGACTGGGCGAACTGGGAGGAGTTCCGGCGCCTGGAGGCCCTCGGCCTCACCATGTACGGCCAGATGACCGCCGGTTCCTGGATCTACATCGGCACCCAGGGCATCCTCCAGGGCACCTACGAGACCTTCGCCGCCGTCGCCGCGAAGAAGTTCAACGGCACCCTCGCCGGAACCATCACCCTCACCGCCGGCCTCGGCGGCATGGGCGGCGCCCAGCCCCTCGCGGTCACGATGAACGACGGCGTCGCGATCTGTATCGACGTCGACCCGCGCGCCATCGAACGCCGCATCGAGCACCGCTACCTCGACGTCCGCGCCGACTCCCTCGCGCACGCGCTCCAGCTCGCCGTCGAGGCCCGCGACGCCCGCCGCCCGCTCTCCATCGGCCTCCTCGGCAACGCCGCCGAACTGCTCCCGCAGATGCTCGCCGAGGGCGCCCCCATCGACATCGTGACCGACCAGACCTCGGCCCACGACCCCCTCGCCTACCTGCCGGTGGGCATCGCCTTCGAGGACATGGCCGACGCCGCCGCCAAGGACCCGGCGGGCTTCACCGTCCGCGCCCGGGAGTCCATGGCCAAGCACGTCGAGGCGATGGTCGGCTTCATGGACGCCGGCGCCGAGGTCTTCGACTACGGCAACTCGATCCGCGGCGAGGCCCAACTCGCCGGGTACGAGCGGGCGTTCGCCTTCCCCGGCTTCGTCCCCGCCTACATCCGCCCCCTCTTCTCCGAGGGCAAGGGCCCCTTCCGCTGGGCCGCCCTGTCCGGCGAGGCCTCCGACATCCACAAGACCGACAAGGCGATCCTCGACCTCTTCCCGGAGAACGAGTCCCTGCACCGCTGGATCAAGCTGGCCGGCGAACGCGTCCACTTCCAGGGCCTCCCGGCCCGCATCTGCTGGCTCGGCTACGGCGAGCGCGACAAGGCCGGCGAGCGCTTCAACGACATGGTGGCCTCCGGCGAGCTGGCGGCCCCGCTGGCCATCGGCCGCGACCACCTCGACTGCGGCTCCGTCGCCTCCCCGTACCGCGAGACCGAGGCCATGCTCGACGGCTCCGACGCGATCGCCGACTGGCCGCTGCTGAACGCGATGGTCAACGTGGCATCGGGCGCCTCCTGGGTCTCCATCCACCACGGCGGCGGCGTCGGCATGGGCCGCTCCATCCACGCCGGCCAGGTCTCGGTGGCCGACGGCACGAAGCTCGCCGGCGAGAAGATCCGCCGGGTCCTCACGAACGACCCCGGCATGGGCGTCATCCGGCACGTCGACGCCGGGTACGACATCGCGGAGCGGGTCGCGGACGAGCGGGGTGTGCGGGTTCCGATGCGCGAGGGTGACGACGCGTGACCCTTCCGGGAGATGAGCGGGGCGGCAACTCCTCGGTGGGGGCGGGGAGTTCGTCGCCGTCCGCGGGTCCGGCCGTGCCCACCCTCCCCCACTCTCAACTCCGTTCGAGCGGGGGGACCCCCATCGCCCTGCGGAACGACTGCCCACAGCCTGTAGCGGCTGCTGGTGCCCCCGCCGGCGACCAACAGCCTGGCGCGGCTGTGGGCCCTGGCACCGGACAGCCTGGCGCGGTACCGGCCGGCGCAGGGCACCAGGGCCTGGCCGGTAGCTCCTTCCACGAGATGTGGCGCGAGCTGCTCCCCATCGGTCGGCACCCCGACTCTCGCGGTTACCGCCGCTACGCCTGGACCGGCGCCGACGCCGAGTGCCGGACCTGGTTCGAAGAGCAGGCGAAGTCCCGCGGCCTGACCTACGAACTCGACCGCAACGGCAACCAGTGGGCCTGGCTGGGCGACCCCGCCGCCGGGGACGCCGTCGTCACCGGGTCGCACCTCGACTCGGTACCCGACGGCGGTGCCTTCGACGGCCCCCTCGGAGTCGTGTCGTCCTTCGCCGCGCTCGACGAACTGCGCGGCAGGGGAGTGGAGTTCACCAAGCCGCTCGCCATCGTGAACTTCGGTGACGAGGAGGGCGCCCGCTTCGGGCTGGCCTGTGTCGGCTCACGGCTGACCGCCGGGCAGCTCACCGTCGAGCAGGCGCACCGGCTGACCGACGGCGACGGGGTCACGCTGCCGCAGGCCATGGCAGCCGCCGGTTACGACGCCGACGCCATCGGCCCCGACCCCGAACGGCTCGCCCGCATCGGCGCGTTCGTCGAACTCCACGTCGAACAGGGCCGCGCCCTGGACCTCTCCGGCGACCGGGTCGGCATCGCCAGCGCCATCTGGCCGCACGGGCGTTGGCGGTTCGACTTCCGGGGCGAGGCCAACCACGCCGGTACGACGAGGTTGGTGGACCGCCGCGACCCGATGCTGTCGTACGCCGAGACCGTGCTCGCCGCTCGCCGCGAGGCCCAACTCGCGGGCGCCGTCGCCACGTTCGGGAAGATCGCCGTAGAACCGAACGGCGTCAACGCCATCCCCTCCCTGGTGCGCGGCTGGCTCGACTCCCGCGCCGCCGATCAGCAGACCCTCGACACGGTGGTCACCGGCGTCGAGAAGGCGGCCCGCGAGTACGCCGAGGCGCACGGTATCGACCTCGACATCGTCCGGGAGTCCTTCACTCCCGTCGTCGAGTTCGACCACGCCCTGCGCGACGAACTCGCCCGGGTCCTGGGGAAGAACGGCGAGGACGCGCACCTGAACGTCCCCGTCCTCGGCACCGGTGCCGGACACGACGCCGGAATCCTCTCCGGGAGCATCCCGACCGCCATGCTGTTCGTGCGCAACCCCACGGGCGTCTCGCACTCCCCGGCCGAGTTCGCGGCCGAGGACGACTGCGTGGCCGGGGTGACCGCACTCGCCGACGTACTGGAAGGGCTGGCTTGCACGGCGGACGACGTGCATCCGGGGATCCAGTTGCTGCTGGAGATCGGAGCGCACCGTCCCGAACTCCTGCTGACCGGGAAGGCGTTGACCGATCAGGGCCGCGTGGCGGCCGTGATGATGGACGCCGG